>JAGLLQ010000319.1 GCA_023140455.1 Desulfobacteraceae bacterium
CTTATCTTGCAGAACACGACCTATTCGTGTCAGCATCCACTAGTAAATTAATCCTGATAAATTAATCCGGGCAAATCAATTAATGTTAACAGCTTTATAGCCTCGCATGGCAGCTTTGCCCTGCTGCAGCTTTGCAAGGTCTGTTTTCAAATTTTCTCTATATTTCAATATCGCTTTTGAAAGTTCTTCACTAACATCCATTATTGATGTAAGCCGGGTTTCATACTCTGCCAATGCAGGAAGACTATTTATACCACCATGAGATCCTGCATTCTCAACAAAATAATTTATATTTTGTTTTAGTTCTTCAAATGCTCTGTCTCTGTCTTCAGTCATGCGAGCTATGTCAGGCATGGGTTCATTCTTCATTACATTCAGATGTAATATTTGTAATTCTTCATATTCAGTAAAACAAAGTTCAAGTTTTTGTTTATACCGTTCAATTCCCATTGTATGCTCCTCTATAATCAGATTAGCCATTAACTAATAAACTAAATTTTTGCGTCAAATAGCATTCCTGTGAGCTCTTCCATTTTCACTCTTAATTCCAAAATTTCTTCCGAAGGAATCTGTTTTATCAATTCATCTGTTGCCTTATTTTTGATTTCCACAACAACCTGGTGATCTAGTTTTTCATACATGGAGAATCTCAGGTTAGTCTGTAAATCACTCATATACTCATTTAGATCTTCAGTTATTTGTTTTGTTTCTTCAGCTGATAAAGATTCTCCCTGATTGGCTTTTTCTGTTTTCTGTAGTTCTTTAATTTTTTCCGCTTTAGCAACAGAATCAACCACAGGTGCTGCTGCCTGATGTACAGGAGCTTCAACCGGAGGTGATTCCATTGTTGCAACGTCTGCATTTATGTTGTTGATGTTCATAGTTTCCTCCTAAAATAATAAATTAGTTTTCTACTGTTTATGCAAATAAAGATTTTGGCGGTGATGAATTGTCTGTTTTATCTATATTACCAGCATATTCACCAGTGCTACCCTCCTTATTTAAAACCTCAGTCTCCCATATATGGTTTAATTGCTTAATGTAAGAATATGTCAAATCAATAGCTTTGGAATCATTGTTAAGTGAAACTTTTGGAAGCTCAGTTAACATATTGCTGTATAATTCCCGTAAAAATTGAATTGGCTCATCCTTGATTTCAGTATCAAGGCTGGTATAAAGCTCTGTAATAATGGCAATTGCTTTACCTAAATGTTCTCCGCGTTTTCTGGGGTTGTTTTCATCAATACCTTGTTTAGCAAGACTTAGATTCCTGAGAGCGCCTTGATACAGCATCTGGATGAGCTGTTCAGGTGTCTTGCCCTGGTAATGGTTGTTAAGATAGGTATTCATGTTGGTTGCGGCTGACATATAAGCCTCCTTTTATAATCAATCTGTTTTATTTGTGTCATTAAATGCGTCAAGCATACTTCCAAGATAATTCATCTGTGAATTCATTCTCCCAATAAATGAATCAAGCTGAATAAATTGTCTTGCCATTTGATCATATTTTCTATCAAGTCTTTGAGTCGCAGTCTCAATACTATCGGTTAAAGTATCTATTTTTTCCTGCATAGTGCTTTTTTCTGCATTGACTATACCTGTACTGGAATTAGTCATTGATCTCAATTTTACATTAAGAGTATCACCAAGACCTTCTATTCCCCTATCGCTGTCTCCAATGAAAAGAGCCGTGACATCATCAAGCGAAGAAGCAAAAGCTTCATTAAGAACACTTTGATCAAGAGTTATTGTTCCATCCTGGTTTGTTTCCATTCCGAGATCAGCAAGGGATGTAATGCTGGTTCCAGTATCGACAATAGTTCCCAGGAGATCAAAAAGAATGGAGTCAAGAGATTTTAAAGATTGTATATTGGAAAGGATGCCTCCTGCATCATTTACATCTGTTGCATAGGCTGTTTTTAAATCTATATCAGCATTGATTTCATTATATGTATCAATCAGATCTATAATTTTTTCTTTCATTGCCTCAGTTGAGGCAGATATACTCACCTGGGTTGAGTCTACTTTTTTCAAAGTTAAAGAGACGCTTTGAATAACATCATCAATATCGTTGTTACTCTGTCTTTGATAGTCAACACCATCTATAGAAAAGGCTGCATTCAAGGATTCAGCAACAGCTCCCTGTATTTCAGTCATTGTAAGGTTTGCACTTATTGATATCCTGCTGTCCTCACCTGTCGCATCTGCTGTGAACGTAAGTTTCCATGGAGTTGCGCCGACTCCGGTGTCAACCATGGCAGCAGTCATTCCGCTATTGTTTGCGTCATCATTTATAAGGGTAACAACGCTGTCGTATGAGGCCCCGGGTGGTACTACGACATATACAGGGTCATTGCCAGCCCCAACCTGATAAGAAAAATTAAGATCAGGTGTAATAAAAGCAGGTCCTTCTGTTACAAGAATTTGACTGTTTTCAGTAGTGTCCTTTGTTGTTGAAGATAGTTTGACATAGCTCCCGTCATCGCTTGTTGCAGCAGTAGCTGTTACATAAGTTGAATCACCATTAATATTTTCAGAATCAGCATTGATTGCGTCTACAATATCCTGAATACTTGAGTTCGCTGCAATGGTAAGAGAAATGGTCTGTTGCCCATCTTCATGCTCAACAGTAAAAGAAAGAGCCGTGTCCACACCAACAGTAGCTTCTGTAAAAGTTGTATATGATGTGGTTGGTTCGGCATACATAACAGCACTTGAGCCTGCTGCACCGGTATCTGCCTGCCATGCACTTTTTGAAGCAAGACGATCAATATCAAGAGAGTATGATGAAATGGTAGAACCTGTTTGTACAGTTGCAAGGGCAACTTCTTCGTCAATAGTAGCTGTTCTGTCCATGAAATTTGATTCTAAAGAAAGAGAAAGTGCATCTGATTTCATCTGGAGAATTTTTGCATTCAAAGAATTAAATTCAACAATCTGTTCTGTGAGCCTAGTTTTTTCAGATTCTTTTATATTAATTGATGTCTCATCAGCTGCACGCAGGTCGTCAAGCATTTGCTGGAGCTCAAATCCTGAACCTACACCTAAACTTGATACTGATCCTAAAGTCATTTTCGTCACCTCTGATATTTACAAAATCTTTAACGTATAAATAATATCGGTAGTTTAAAGGCAAAACATTAATATATTTTTTTTATGATTCTTTAAGCAATGCGTTCAGGTTTGCATAAGCTTCTTTGGCTGCTTCCAGCTGCCCTGTTTTTTGATAACAATCTCCAATTTTTTTTAGTAAATGAACACGCTCCGGCAATATTAAAAAACAGTTCTCAAACGCTGCTAAAGCATCTTCAAATTGCCCTGACTGCATAAGTTCATCGCCTATCTCTTCCCAGTAAACAGCGTAAACACTGTCAAGTGCGACAGCCTGCTTTAAGTGATTAATTCCTTTGGGATAGTCTTCAATTGCAAAATAAGCATCAGTAAGAGATATATGAAGGGCAGGATTATTAGGTGTAATATCCAGCGCTTTATTAAAATGATCAATGCCCAGATCAAAGTTTTCTTTGTTAACTGAGATTACACCTTTATAATAGTTAAGTTGAGAAGCATTGTCGTCACCAATTATATAAGCCAGCTTCTGAATGGAGCCTAAATCGTCCAGCCAGGAGTCAATCATATCTTCTGCTTCAGATAAAGTGCCTTCTGTTTCATGATTTTCTATTTCTGTTATGGTTTGCTCACTGCGTAATTTAAGTTCCTGTTTAACCTTTTTGTGTTCAGGAGCATAGATTAGACCTTTTAAAAGAAGCCTCCTTGCAACAGCTTTGTCATTAATATCAAAGATCGGGGCATAACTTATGTATGCATCACCTTGGCTTTCTCGGAATTTTGTTATCCTATCGGCAAATAAAGGATCAGCTTTGACAGCTTTAGCAAAGAATGCTTCTG
Organism: Desulfobacteraceae bacterium; assembly: GCA_023140455.1. The sequence goes on from JAGLLQ010000319.1 coordinate 3,910, forward strand.
CTATATCATATTCAGTATAATGTGCAGATGTAATGCCCTGAAAAAAATCTGCTTCTCCAGAATCCGGCATGGCAAGAGATAATTCTTTTAACCAAGGTTGGGCAAGATTGATATTCCCTGAATCAAAATAGAGAGTGATTATTTTTTTCAGATATTGATTATACTTTTCTTTGTTTTCTTTTTTATCAAGTAGCGTTAGAATTTTTTCCTCTGCCTGAAGAATCTTGACATCATCTTCTATGGTATCCTGTAATAATGGTAAAACTTCTTTTCTAACTTCATTAACAGTGTCTAATCTCTGAAGACTTCTCTTTAACCATTTAGTGTACTTTCCAGGATTATTTGATAATTGATCAATAGCATGTTTTTGTTGTTCACTGTGGCGGAGTCCTGCCATAGTGATCTCCTGCATTATTGGCCAAATATCTGTGGCATCATCAAGATTCTTTCCAATCTTATCAAGTTTTGATAATTTTTTTTGACTTGGAGAAGGAAGATCATTAAAACTTTTATATGCTGTTTTTGACTTTTCAGCTTTATTTGATACTTTAATGAGATCATTTAAAAGTTGTTTTGTCTCTTTTAGCCATTTCTTAATTTGCATACACCTTTTTATCTTTGATTGTAATTCACGAATAAGATGATTTCGTAATACAGCAGGATCTTTTTTATCAGAAAAAGCGGAGAAACTTTTTTGTATTTCTATTCTGGCGGTACAAAATTGTTCAATGGAGTCTTGTAATGGCATAACTATAGTACCTTCAATATGACACCCTTTTTCAGTTGAGTTTATATAGTGTCCTTTCTGATTTTCAATCATTGTCTCAAAATTTCTTTTATGGTAATGAAAACCTCGGTTTGAAGGAACTTTCTTACCGTGTACACCTTCAAGCCAGATAATATCTTTTTCATTTTTCAGTGTTTTGTTAATAAGATCTTTTGTAGGTAGAGTCATATTAGATGCATGGCTTTTTGATTGTGAAAAAGAAAGGTCCTGCCCCACTAAAATTATAGGAGAGCACCCCATCCAGATGGCAGAGAGAAAATTTAAATGTGCCACTGAAGATGCTCCAGCAGTAATTGTTTCGCAGCCAACTAATTTTGCCATCCATTGTTCTATAGGTTTAGCACCAAAACACCAGAAGACATTATCAGCAGGAAAGAGTTTCGCCATTTTGCTGCTTGCCCAGGACATACATATCAGGGAGACATCTTGTACTTGTTTGCTAACATGGGCAACTTTTTCAAAAATAAGCTCTAAGGGATCAATAGTAGTAATAAAATTGGGCATTATCTCATTGGTAATTAAGCTTGGTAAGGCAGAATCTACAGCGAGAATAACAGCTTTATCCTTAACTTTTTTTAAAAGATGGATATTTTTATCAAGAGAAGGTCCTGCTGAAACTATAATCGCTGGCATATCTTTAAATTTGTCTTTCAAATCATCAAATACATAGTTATGGTGTACTGAATTAAGATGCCTAAGCCTGTTTGTAAAAAAATCGTTACCCATTTTTAAAAAAGTATTACCTTCAATATTGGCAGAACTTATATAATTATTTATATTTTCGTAGAGGCTATTATATTTTAAATTGTCAAGTGCAAAGGAAGGTTCATGTTTAATGTGTTGTATTTCTTCTAATTGTAGAGCTTTTATTGCAGGTTCCATTATTTTAGCAATGTTTTGATCTTCACCAATGCCTAATATAACTCGAGGATCTGAAAGAAGTGTTGAAAAATCTAAGGCTTTTAACGCTTGCAGAAATATGCCTGTATTTGGTTCAAAAACAGCAAGATGTCTTAGACTTTTACTCTGTCCTATTACGTTGAGGGGGCAATAACCAAGTCCCATACCTGTAATAATTAGAGTCCCGGTAAAATCTTTTTTTATGATTTTAAAAATATCGTTAGCTTCAACTCCTGGGTTTTCCGGGACATGCAAAGATATATTATTCCCATTTATATCTTTGGTCCATAGATTTGGTTCGCCATTTGTAGCAAGAATAATTTCGCCTTCAGGTTCAGGTGGATTTTTTTTCATCACTGCCCATATATGGGGATGATTTTTTTTAAGAAGCCTCATGTTTGCGTTGAAAAAATCTACCTGTTCAACATAGTCTGTTGGCATAATGGTTCTCCT
>JAGLLQ010000032.1 GCA_023140455.1 Desulfobacteraceae bacterium
TAACAAGCGGAAAAGGCGGTGTGGGAAAGACTAATATAGTCGGTAATATGGCAGTGGCTTTGCAGAATTCAGGCAGGAAAGTTGTGATCATTGATGCTGATGTGGGGCTTGCCAATATCGATATAATTTTCAATATTCAGTCAAAATATGATATCCGGCATGTTGTATCAGGTGAGAAAAAACTTTCTGAAATTATGATTACAACTCAGCATGGGATTAAAATTGTCCCGGGCGGGTCAGGGTTTTCTCATTTAACCCAACTTGCTGAAGGTGAAAAACTCAATTTGCTAAGTGAATTTGAGACTTTGCAGAATGAAGCTGATATTATTTTTGTAGACACAGGTGCTGGAATTTCATCCAATGTCTTATACTTTAATGCAGGTGCTGATGAATGTGTTGTAGTTGCTACAAAAGAACCTACGTCAATTACAGATGCATATGCTTTAATGAAAGTCCTTTCCAATGACTATAAAGTGAAGTATTTTAAATTGATCGTCAATATGGTAAAATCAGAAGACGAAGCAAAAATAGTGTATTCATCTTTAAGCGGTGCTTTGGATAAATTTCTTAAGAATGTTGTGCTTGAATATGTTGGATATATCCCGACAGACAACCAAATGCAGAGAGCTGTGTTAAAGCGAAAATTGATTTTAGATATGGAAAAAAATGCAGAAGCATCAATTAATATAGAGAAAATCGCATTTAAAATTGATAACTCAGAGATAAAAAGCTCTTCAAATGGTAATATTAAATTTTTCATGAATAAAGTACTGGGAACTATTACAAACACTTAATTAATACGCGGTATTTAATGGCTCAAAAAAAGAGTGTGCATAAAGAGCATGGCGAAAATTGGCGAGAAGAAACAATCGTCGAGCATGCTTATTTGGTAAAGCGCATTGCTGCTAGGTTTGCTTTGAAAGTGCCCAGCAGCGTGTTGTTTGGCGAGCTTGTCAGCGCAGGATCGCTTGGGTTGATTGATGCAGTTGATAAGTTTGATCATACCAAACATGTTACGTTTAAAACATATGCACAGTATCGGATTAAAGGAGCTATCCTTGACGAATTGCGAAGCATGGATACATATTCAAGATCCATGCGAAAGAAAATTCAGGATATTGCCAAAGCAGTTAAAAAGGCAGAGATGGAAAAAGGTAATACTGCAACAGATATTGAAATTGCAGAAGAACTTGGCATAGATCTTGAATCTTATCATGGCATGCTCACTGATATCCATGGCGCTTCAGTGCTGAATCTGGATGATTTTATCAGGGTAAAAAAGAATAATGCTGTTTCAAATAAAAGATTTCAGGCAGGAATTAAGAGTAAAGATGACCCAACCGATCAATATAAGAAAGAGGAGATAAAATCAGTTTTTTCAAAAGCAATAAAAAAACTTTCAAAAAAACAACAAATGGTGATATCTCTATATTATTATGATGAGTTGACTTTAAAAGAAATAGGAGAAGTACTTTCTTTGACTGAGTCAAGGATATGTCAGATACATGCAGGTATTCTTATTAAAATGAAAACTTTGCTTCAGGATTATTTTGATTGATAAGTAAAAGGTGGTAAATGGCTGATCAGGAAGATGAAATAATAGATCAGAGTGATATTGATAAGCTTTTAGAAGCTTCTTCAGTTGATATTGACGAGAGTGCTGATGATGAAGAAGAGATGGGTGAATTATCCCAGGATGATATTGATGCTCTTATGACTGGCGGAGGTGTTGTAGATACATCCTCAGAAGAAGATTATGAAGAAGATTATGAGGAGGAGCTGGATCTAATCTCCCAGGATGATATTAATTTAATAGTCAGCCAGAAAAAAGGGCAGGTTGAAGATACACCAGAAATAACTGAAACAGCGGCTGAAGAAGAACCCATAACTCAAGAAGAACCAGAAATACAAGAAGAACCTATAGCTCAAAATAAACCTGAAATTCAAGAAGAGATAGTAGAACCTGTTGTTAATGAAGAATCAATATCTTTAGAAGATGGTGTTATTGATGAATCTGAATCTGTAAGTGTTGAAGAATGCCTTGTTACACAGGAAGATATTGATCAGCTTATCAGAGAGGATCAGGACAATCCGACTACTGAAGACATTGTTGACCCTGAAGAACCAATCCTGGAGCAAGAGATTGAACTCGAACCTGTACAGGATCCATTATCGATAGAAGAACCAGTTATAGAAGAAACAGCGGCCCAAGATGAACAATTATTAGAACAGGAAACACCATTAGCAGAAGAACCATTGTCTGAAATAGAGCCGGTGCCGGAAGAAGACACCCAATTGGAACAAGAAGTGGTACAAGAAGAAATAACCACAGAACAAGAGGTGGCTATGGAAGAAGAAAGAGAAGATACCCCGGAAGATATTGCATCAGATTCAGAAGTTGTTGATTTGGATGAAGATGATGATTTACAAGCTGAGCTTGATAATATAGAAAATGATGAGCTTCAGGCAGATGTTGACAGCCTTTTAGATGATTCTGGAGATGATACTGACGAAGGTGATTGGGAACAGGATAGCTTGATATCTCAAGATGATATTGAGGAGCTGATCAAAAGTTCTGAGAATGAAGATGAAGATGCTCTTGGAGATCTGGATGATTTAGACTCAGCTGATGATGAAGATAGCCTTGGTGAAAATAGCGGTGAGGAATATGAGGAAGACGATGAAGACGAGGATTATGAGGAAGAAGATTCAAAGGTAATATTGGAAGAATCAGACGAATCAACTGATGAAAAAAGTAAAGGGAAACCTGAGAAGAAGAAAAAAGCAAAGAAAAAATTATCAATTAAGATAAGTAAAAAATTTATCATAATAGCAGCATCGGTGTTGTTCCTTGCCAGTATATTATCTTTAGCAGGATTCTTTTTTTTGAAAAAAGGTAAAAATAGTATCCCAGAGCAAAGAAGAATGACAGCAGAAGTAATGTCCATAAAAGAACCTGTAGTTGAATCTGTTGAGATCAATATTGACAAAAAATCTTCAAAACCAAAAGTGTCTCGACCAATGCCAACTAATTCGATAATAGAACCTTTGATCATGAAGGGCTTTATAATCCTGGCTCCTGAAACAATAGAAGGGCTTGCATATATAGAGGTAGATATAAAGATTGATTATTCCAATGATAATGCTTATTATGAAATAAAGGAGAACATGCCTTTTTATAGAGACGTAATTTATTCTGCTGTTCAAAAGGCACTTGGTTCGACAAAAGGCGATAAAATCACAGAGCCTGATCTGCTTGTGATTGTTCAAAAAGCTTTACAAAGAGCTATGCCTGAAGGATCAATAAAGGAAGTCAGCTTTAAATCTTTCAAAGCTGGATAGCTAATAAAGCGAGGTGTACAACATGACGACTGTACCAGGATTTAATCTTCTTATACAGCAGTCAGGGATTGTAAGAGAAGTTACTCAATCCTCAAGTACACCACATCCTGAAGGGGGTCAGGCATCAGTACAAGGTGCCAACGAAGAGGCAAGAAAGACAGTGGTTCAGGAATTGGAAGAACCTGAAAAGCTGAAAGCAAAAAAAGAAAAAGAAAAGAATCAGGATGAAGCAAATAAAAAGGTTGTAAAAAAAAAGAAGAAAAAGGAATCCAGCGAAGAAAATAATCTTGACTCAACAGGGAGGCTGCTTGATACCATAGCATGATTGAATTATTCTCATTTGAATTTTGGATCGGCATTCAATTTATTATTGATCTTTTCATAATTTTGTGTTTTTTAGTTTTTGTAAAACGCGTCAGGAATACACAATTATCAAACCAATACAATGGTAAAGGCAGAATTGATCAAGAGAATGCCGAGAAAGCTACTAATGATATTATTGAAATGCTTGAACCTTTTGTTAAGGAGTCCAAAATTACAGCTGATAGTTTTGATAAACAGATAAAAGAGAAGAGAAAGCTTATAAGTGAACTAAATGAATCTCTTGATTCAAGAATTATCAGTATTAACCTGCTGATTTCCAGGGCAGAGGCAGCAAAAGAAGATTTAAGAAATCTCAGAATTGAAGTGGCCAGGCAACCTATCCAGCCATTACCATCAAAACAGAATTCGAATTTATCTGAAAATGTTTTAGATCAGCAGAATAGTATATTAGATATGTATAATAATGGTTTTGATATTGATGCAATTGTTTCAAAACTTTCAATGCCAAAAGGTGAAGTAAAGCTTGTCATTGATCTTAAGAAAAAATTCAAGGCAATGGAGCTCCAGGATTGATTGCCGGGATACATATTTCCCCTTCTGATATTATTCTTCGCAAAGAAACTTTTAAAAACACAGTTTTTTCTTCCTTAAAAACAGATCAGAAAGTAGAAGCAAAAGTCCTTAGGGTTTTTTCTGAAAATAAAGCTGAAGTGCTTATAGCAGGTAAAAAAGTAATTATTAAAAGTCCGTTTCTTTTAGTAGAGGGTGAAAAACTTAGGGTTAACCTGATAAAAGAGAGTGAGAATCAAAATTTAAGAATTGCTTCTCATGTTGACAGTCCGGCTGAGGGTAAAATTTCAGAAAAAATTGCTTCATTGATAAGGCTTATCTCAAAATCAAATCCATTTGCAGGTTTATCCAAAACAGAGAACTCAGAACTATTAGAATTACTGAAATCAATATCCCTTAAATCGGACAAGGCAGATAAAAATTTTCTCCCGCGCCTTGTTAATAAAAGCGGGATTTTGTTAGAACAAAAACTATCCTATCTGTTAAAACAAGGGAAAGACCTGCCACTCAAGCATGAAATTCTAAATATCATAAAAAATGATATAAAAGGATATGTGTTAAATCAACTGCAATCATCAGGCCATCAAAGTGCAGGAAATTTAAAAGTTTTTTCAGAATATTCAGCTAATATTGAAAATTTTCAAACCTTAAATGCTCAATCTTCTGACACAGGGAAATATTTGATACCTTTTCCGATTTTTGCCAATGATTCTTTCAGCTTTGGTCAGTTATTCATAGATTTAGGCAATTCAAAGGAAGAGAATAAACAAGAGAATAAAGATAAGATTATCAATATTTCTTTTTTATTAGATATGTCAAAACTTGGCGCATTAAGGGCTGATTTCTCAATATATAAAAAAGCAATTTCAGGAGTGTTTAACCTTTCAAGCATTGAAATTTGTGATTTTGTTAAAAATATGCTTCCTCAGTTAAAAAAAAGGCTTTCTAAAATAGAATATCTGGTTCACACCATTGAATGTAAAGTAGCTTCGAGAGAAGATGTAAGTCCGACTTCCTTTATTGAATCATTTACCAAAGATGAGAATCGAATACTGAATATAATTATTTAGCTTATGAAAAAGCAAAAAGATATAAAAAAAGCAGTAGCATTAAAGTACGATGGTAAAGATAATATTGCGCCAATGGTCAAGGCTAAAGGTGCCGGTGCAGTAGCTGAAAAAATTATTGAGCTTGCCCAGAAACACGGTGTGCCCATAAAAGATGACCCTGATCTTGTTGAAGTTTTATCTCAGCTTGAAATTGATGAAGCAATCCCTCCTGAAATATATGTTGCAGTCGCAGAATTGCTTTCATTTGTTTATTCTTTGAATTCAAAAAAATCCTGATTCAACATTCTAAGAGCAGTTCATTATATTAAGAGAGTATCCATAAGTTCCACAACAGGAATTTTTTGCTTTATTTCGTGATTGTCTAAATTGATTTTAACTTCCAAAAGACTTGTCATCATAAGGTCTCCATAGGTTTTGTATATCTGGCACTTATATTGCTTATATATATTATTAATAATTCAATAACAAAATGAGGATATTTTAATGCTGCTTGAATTAACAAGGCCGGTTCAGGGTGGTTTAAGACAGGAAAGAAAGCTTGAGGCAGTTGCAAATCATCTTGCCAATGCTGATACAGCAGGGTTTAAAAGAGATGTTATAAGTTTTGATAAAGAGTTCAGGGCAAGAATGAACACAGATCTAACCCAGGGAGCTATAGAAAAAACAGGTAATGACCTTGATTTAGCGTTAAAGGATGAGGGTTTTTTTAAGATTGATACCCCTGCAGGGATAAGATATACACGCAATGGTAATTTTACACTTAATAGCAATGGTGTTCTTGTTAATCAGGCAGGTAATTTCGTATTGGGTCAAGGTGGCGCTATTGTTGTTAATGGAACAAATGTTGATATAAATAAGATCGGCGAGATTCGTATTGACGGCACGTTAAGGGATAGGCTTGATATTATTACATTTGAAAACCTTACAATGCTTCAGAAAGAAGGAGCAAATAATTATGTATATAAAGGCGATACAAGAGATGAGACAGGACCTTTAAATATCGCAGTCGAGCAGGGAGCAATTGAGTCGTCAAATATTCAAGTGGTTGATGAGATGGTTAGTATGATTGATCACCATCGGATGTATCAGATTTATCAGAAAATGATGATGACATTTGATGAAATAGATGGAAAAGCTATTAATGATGTAGGCAAATTACAATAAAGCCAGGGAGGGTAAAATGATTAGAGCGCTATGGACAGCAGCAACCGGGATGTCTGCCCAGCAGATGAAAACAGATGTTGTGGCAAATAATCTTGCAAATGCCAATACTACAGGATTTAAAAAATCAAAAGCGAATTTTGAAGATTTAATGTATCAGACTACCCTTGTTGCAGGACAGACTACACCTGGCGGAGGCCAGGTCCCTACTGGGATACAAGTCGGGATGGGCGTAAAGGCTGCTGGAGTGCAAAAAATATTTACCCAGGGTGATTATGTCCAGACCGGAAATGATCTTGATATAGCAATCCAGGGGGACGGCTTTTTTAAGGTTCTTCATGGTGATGAAGAACTTTATACAAGGGCTGGAAATTTTTCATTGGACAGTGAAGGATACATAACAACTCCTTCCGGTGACAGGCTTCAACCTGAGATATCAATTCCTGCTGAAGCAGTTACTATAACTCTTCAGGATAATGGAACATTTACGACACATGGTGCAGATGAATCAATCCTTTCCACAGATCAGATTAATGTGAATACGTTTATCAATCCGGGAGGGTTGTTTGCAGTTGGGAATAATCTTTTCAGACCGACAGAAGGTTCCGGAGCAGCTGTTGAGTTGATACCAGGTGAAGCTGGATCAGGAACTGTTGCCAATAATTACATTGAAATGTCAAATGTAAGTGTTGTAGAGGAAATGGTTGATATGATTTCAGGGCAGAGAAGTTATGAGGCAAATTCTAAATCAATTCAGACAGCAGATGCAATGTTAAGTACTGCAACAGGATTAAAGAGGTAGGTTTATGAAATATATAAATACTCAAAAGATCTGTGCTGTTTTTTTGTATTTTATTATATATTTTTTTGTTCTCTGTGGATCAGTTATGGGGGAGGAAAAATTTTCCATAATAGTCCAAAAGACCAGCCAGGTAAATTCTGAAGATGTGTTCTTAAGAGATATTGCTAAAATTAATGCACCTTCTTTTTTAAAAAACGAGATTGGAACAATAGTAATAGGGAGTTCACCTGATCCCGGCGAGATTAAAATTATTTTAAAAAGTCGGCTGCTTTCAAAAATACATTCAAGCCATCTGATTGATAAAAACGTTTCAGTTAATGTGCCTGATAAAATATATGTTAAGCGTCTAACCCAGGAACTTACCATAGAATATTTAGAAGAATGCTTTTTAAAATATGTTGAAACCTTTCATGAAAATAATGAATTTGAGCTGCGCGATTTTAATGTTCGAGGTATTGAACCGTATCGTCAGGGAAAACTGACTCTTTTATTTGACCGGAATAACAGATTTGACGGGAAAGGCAGATTCTCTATTAAAGTCAATGTTTTAGTTGAAAATTACAGTGTTGATACGCTTTTTCTTTCAGGATGGGTAGATAGATTTGAAAGATTTGTTTGTGCCAGAGTGCCATTGGAAAGGAATCAAAAGATAGAAGCTCAAGACCTTTATTACAAAAGTGTCAATACATCGAAATTGCAGAAATATTATGCAAAAGAAATTGAGAATGTTAAAGGGAAAATCCCTAAAAACAGTATTAAAAAAGGGGATTTGATTAAAGTAAGTTTATTGGAACATGCTCCTTTAGTTCGTAGAGGAGAAGCAATAAAGCTTATTGCAAAAAGAGATGGATTGAAAATTATTACAGCCGGGATTTCAAAAGAAGATGGAATAGCTGATGATTTGATCAGAGTAGAAAATTTAAGTTCCGGCAAGATTGTCAGAGGGTTTGTAAAAGGAAAATCCATAGTTGAGGTATATTATTAGGAGAAAAGTAGTTATGATTACCTTTATAAAAAAAATATTTGTTCTGCTTGCTATTTTTTGCTTATTTGCTGTTTCCGGATGTATGTTGGGGTCAGGGCAGCAGGGAGTAGGAATTGCTGTACCAGATGGGATTTCGGATAAGCCCGCAATATTGCCGCAATTTGCTGAATTACGTTCCAATGAAGGCTCTCTTTTTTCAGGCCAGAGCAGGTTCTATTTTGAGGATACAAAAGCTTGTATGGTTGGAGATACAGTGGTTGTGGATATTATAGAAAATTCTTCTTCAAATATGAAGGTAAGTACAGGCAGCTCAAGAAAAAGCGGAATAAATTTAGGAGTTGGGAATTTTTTTGGGAAACTGCCTGAACTTGCTGACCGTTATGGAATAACTGATACAAGTAAGCTC
>JAGLLQ010000320.1 GCA_023140455.1 Desulfobacteraceae bacterium
TTATGTATGTTGCCATGACCAGAGCAGAACGCTTTTTATATCTTACCCATGCAAATTATAGAAAAGGGAATTTCGCTCACAGAAGCAGATTTTTAGATCATATTGAAGAGGCGTTGTAGCTAACAAATTATTAAATGGTTATTTGCCAGGACTGGTTCAGTTCTACCAATCCTGGCGAGTGTGATTATTCTTGTACTAAAATTTCACTGACTAAATTGAAAACATCAATAAGTCTTATAATACCAACAACTTTATTCTTCTTGAGGACAAGAAGAGACTGGTGACAACCAAGGATAAACTGGTGCACTGCCTCTGCAACAGGTGTGTCTTCGTCAACATATTCACCATCTGAGGGTGTATACATGACTTCTTTTACCTGAAGCTTTGAAGCTTTTTTGACAAGTTCTTCCAGGGTCTCATCCCACAGGCTGAAATTCTCTATCAGGGAGTTGAGGAATTCAGGGCTGAAACCAAACCTGGACAGCCCAATCCTCCCGGTATTGTCAGTGTGTTCAAAATGTCGATATTTGGGTTCAAGAGCTTTTATGATGTCAAACATACTCATCTTACCAGATATATGTTTATTATTGTCATAAACAAGTACAGCTCTATGTTTATACTTATGTTTAGTATCATTCTGAGCACTTTTAAGTGCTTTAATAGCATGGACAACTGTATCTTCTTCCGAAACAGTTGCATAATCGGACAAAGGAATCATTATCTCTTTAACTTTTTTATCTTTCATGCTTTTCACCCTTATTTGATTATCAATTTACAAGTATTGGCATACCCATTAAAGGCCAGATAACTCCGACTGCAAGTCCAACGATTACCATGAGAATTACACTGGCAGGAATACCATAGAGAAAAAATTCTCCTGTGGTAAACTGTTTTGAATCATAGGCAATAGCATTAGGCGCTGCTCCAACCAGGAGTAAAAAAGGCATTCCTGCAGTTACCAAAGCAGCAAAAAGAATGACTTCTGGTGCTACACCAAGATATGGTGCAATAACAAGTGCAACCGGCAGAGATATCGCGATGGCAGCCACATTCATAATAAAATTGGTCATCATCATAACAAAAAAGGCAATACTCATGACAAAAACAAACCAGTGTGAATCCTGGAACATGGTCAGCCAGTTTATGGCAAGCCATTCTGCTGCTCCTGTCTGCCACAGACAAAAACCAATACTCATTGCACCACCAAAAAGCAGGATAATGTTCCATGGAACTGATTCAAGATCTTTGATATCCAGAATTCTGAATACAAAAAAGAGAACAGTGGATACCAGAATAATGGCTGTTTTGTCCACAGGTTTTAAAAATGGAATAAATTGTTTTGCAGACATGATGGCAATACAACTAAAAATAATTGTTGCGGCAAGGATTTCCTGTTTTGTAATTCCGCCCATAGCAACGCTCAATTTTTTTGCTTTTTCTCTAAGTCCTGGAATAGTTTTTTGTTCAGGTTTGAAAAAAACCATAAAAAATCCCCACAAAAGGAATGTCATTATCCATCCAATGGGAAACATATAAAATGTGAGTTCAAAAAAGCTTACGTCTCTTCCAATAATATCCTTGAAAAAACCAAGTGCAACAGCACCACGTGCTGCCCCAAGAAGTGTTACAATACTTCCGGCTCCGGCAACAAAAGCCATTCCCATGAACAATCCTTTGCCGAATTTAGTTGGTTTATCATCATCTGTATACATTGCATAAATGGTCATAAGCACTGGAAACATGGTTGCAGCAACAGCAGTATGGGCCATGATGTGGGTCAGTGCAGACGTCACAACAAAACACCCGAGATAAATCATGCTGGTCTTTTCCCCGACAATAATCAGCATTTTATATGCAAGTCGTTTTGTAAGACCTGTTTTTGTAAAAACCATTCCAATAACAAGAGAGGCAAAGATAAAAAGCACAGAAGGTGTCATGAAATCTGTAAATGCTTTTTGTGCAGGCCGGATTAAAAAAAGAACCTGTAAAACCCCTATGGTTAAACTTGTTACACCGATTGGTACAACTTCAAAGACCCACCAGGTGCCGCCAAGAAGAAATACAGCCAGGGCGCCTTTGGCTTCTTTGCTCAATATAAAATGTTTTCCTGAAGGATCAATTGCATCCGGCCAGGGTGGGGCAAAGTTAACAACAAAAAAAAGTATAAGCCCAATTGATAAAAATAGTATACGTTTCCAGTCAAAATTAGCGCCGGTTAAGGCTGCTGTATCAGTGCTCATGTTAATAATAATCTCCTAATAGTTTATATATTTTTCCTAAGGGTTATATCTGCCCTTTAATTTTTAAATTGATTCTAAATAAAATATCCAGTCACTTTTTGTCAAGGAAAGTCTGAGAAAAATGATAAAAAACCTATTTATGGTCAGGAGAGCCTGATTAGAAAATTATGCCATTATCTCATTTTTTAGTTCATCTTAAAACAAATGAGATAATGGCTATTCTTTTTATTCAAACAGAAAAGACCCTGCCTTTGGTTAGGCCTATACAATCATGTGATACACAGGGGATTATCCACCATGTCGCTGGAGTATATCCTTGATTTTCTCCTCTGTCTGTTTTTCAACGATAAGCATTTTTTCTGCTTTTGCTTTTTTAATCTTTTCAGAAAGGGCTTCAATGTCTGCCGGTTTTTCAAGGAAATCTGTGGCCCCGACTTTCATTGCTTCAACTGTTTTTTCAACAGTTGCATAACCTGTGAGTAGAATAATCTGCAGTTCAGGTCTATCGCCTTTAATAGCCTTTAATGCCTCCATGCCGTCCATTCCAGGCATTTGAAAATCCATGACTATAGCATCAAAGGACTCTTTTTCTATAAGGGCCAGTGCCTGTTCAGCAGTTTCAGCAGTGGTAACTTTCATACCACGGGCTTCCATACGTTCCGACATGATTTCCAGAAATTCTTTTTCATCATCCACAAGTAATACTTTTTCCGACATTATCGTTCTCCTTATAACATTGGTACTTTAGCCAATTAAAATTGGCGTAAAGGGTTAAATTCGTTTTGGCCACAAAAAACCAAAACTGTTATTTTCATTATTCTTCTCAATGGATATATCCAGATATGTCATCAGGGCTTGATCCCCTTTTGATCTGAAAAATTCATCCACAGAGTTATTTTTTAAATTATCTGTAACATGACTCATTGAAAACCAGATCGAGGGTGTTGTTACATCATTTCCAAATGAGATCATTACCTTTTTTTCTCCTATAACTACAGCGCAGGCAGTTTCAACTGCCCTCCAGATCATATTTTCCAGGAAAAACAGATTTGTGTCAACTATGACAGATGATAATGGAGAAGTTACCTCAATAATAACTTCCTTCTGTTCAACAAGTCTTACGGACATATCCAGAACAAAACAGACTACTTCTTCAAGATCTGTAATTTGGGTTACAAGATCAACACTATGAGATAACCGGTTCAATTTGTTCAATACAAAATCGGCCCTCTTAACCTGCCTTGCCAATCTCTGGGAGATATCATTCCCACGCTCAGGAGAAAAAGCATGTCCATTTTCATGCCCCATGGACAAATCTTCCAGCAGTCCAGCATTTTCATTAATAATGGCGAGGGCATTTTTTATTTCATGGGTTGCAGAAGCAGACATTGTGCCAAAAAACCGCATTCCTTCTTCTGCCAGTATGTTTTCATCTTTTGCCATTGTTTATATTAACTCTAATCCTTTAATAAAACCATTAAATTATTGTATCTTCAACTTTTAAAGGTATTGTAATAGTAAAGCGGGTACCTTTACCTATTTTGCTTTTAACCATAATATCACCACCGATTTCTTTAACCAACCCGTAAGTAATAGAGAGTCCAAGACCAGTGCCCCAATGATCGTTTTTAGATGAATAAAAAGGTTCAAAGATTTTAGTAATATCTTCTTGGGCAATACCACTCCCAGTATCTGAAACTATTATGGTCAAGTTCTCCTTTTTTTTGAATTCTACAAAAATATCTAATTGCCCACCATTTTCCATTGCTGCAAAAGCATTGTCAAACAGATTTAAAAAAATCTGCTGCAGACTTCCTCTGTCACATTCAAAATTAGGGATAGAGCCTTTGCTGTTCACCGATATTGTAATGTTCTGGCGTTCGGCTTCTTTTTTAAGAAAAGCAAGCATCTGCTCAATGACTTCTTCTATATTAACTGTTTCTATACTTGGCTCTGTATGCTGGGCAAAGTCCAGAAGTCTCCGGGTAATTGCACCACATCGTTTCACTGCATCAAAGACGTCATTTGTAAGAGGGATCAGCCGCTCCTCTGTAGAAAAATCTTTTCCCGATGAAAACATATCCATAATCAGGCCTGTTTTCTGGTCGATAATGGCAAGAGGATTGTTGATCTCATGAGCAACGCCTGATGACAGACGACCTATAGATGCAAGTTTATTTTTATATTCAGCATGGTGAAGGATTTCTGTCCTTTTTTTATCTGCTGCATGAATGCGTCCCACAAGAAAAGTAGCCATGCCCATTATGGACAGTATAATAACAACAATGCTGACTATCAGATATCCAACCAAATGTAGTCTTGGTTTTAACCAGAGGTCAGTAATTCTTTTTTTACTCATAATTCGTACAAGTATTAATGAAGAATTTGGTATCCTGGCATATCCAACTATAACAGGCACCATGTCCGGTGTTATAATCTCTTTAATTCCAATCTGCTCTTTAAGTATACTTGTATCAAAAATATTGGGGATGTCCGGTGCACCATAATAAAGAGAAGGCGTCAGCAGGGTCCCATCTGAGTTAGCAACAAATATGTCGTGGATACCGACAGATTTGGCCTTTGCAGCATAATCAAGAGCAGATTTCTTAATATCCTTAGAGGAAGAGAGAGAGAGTACAACGCAGTTAAGAACTCTTAACATACTGTTTTCTACTTCCTCTTCGATGGTCCGGCGGGTCAGATTAGAGTCCACATAGGCCATGACAAAAAGAGGTAAAATGGCCATAACGGTTGTAAAGAGTACAATCAACTTCCACTTACGTGCAAAATTAAAACCAGTGCGTGGATGGCTGCTGGCAACATCCCGGTGATCCCAGAAGGCAGGTTTAAATTTTTTTAATCGCTTCATGGTTTTGTTTTGGTTTTCTCATATGCTTTAAACAGGGCCTTGCTCAATAAATCGATATCAACCGGTTTTTGCATATAGTCAAAGGCACCAAGATTTATGCAATTTTTCTTGTCCTGTTCTGAGCCATGACCAGTCAGTACAATTACTTCTATCTGAGACTGAGTCTGCTTTACTTCTTTTAAAACTTCCATACCATCAATTCCGGGCATTTTTAAATCAATGATCATTACCTCTGGAGGGTTGTTATGGATATAATCAAGTGCTGAATTACCATCGTAGGCAATAGTGGGCTCCATACCCCTGAACCCCAAGCGTTCTGACAAAGTCTCTACAAACTCTTTTTCATCATCCACTAAAAGGACTTTTAAAGGGCTTTCACAGTCAGCACCTGTAAGCATTGCATTTTTTTCTGGCATATGTTACCTAATAAGAGTTACTAACCAACCGAATATTCGGCCGATTTTACCTAATTTAATTATTGGAATCTGCTAAAAAAGTCAAGGCTAAACATGAAAAACAAGATACCGGAAAAAGCACAGCTACTCGAAAAACTTAGAAGCAATGGCTTTAATGTCCCGGATTTTATTTATGTCCCGGCTATGAACTTTAAAAATGAAAATTTCGAACAACTTGATTCTTTTTTAAAAAAGCACAGGGAAAGTTATAAAGTTATAGCAAGGAGTGCACACCCCCTTGAATCAAATTACAATGGAGGTACATTTGATTCTCTTGAAACATATGCAGATATTGCAGGCATTAAATATGCCAGGAACAAAATAATTAAAATTGCTGAGACATCAAAGCAGCTATCCATTCACAGGCAGCAGATATTTAACCACGCCCCTGTTATTAATATGGATGAAATGGGTGTCATTGTAATGCCCTTTATTAATGGCTCCAGTGTAATGGCAAAAATGATAGTTGATCATTGGGAATTTGGTTACAGCAGAGACAGAACTAAAAAAGTCCAAAGTGAACCATATATTACCAAGGTACCCCATGACAGAAAATTAATGAAACTTTCTGAAGACATACAAAAAACATTGGGGTTCAAAAGCGAAATTGAATATATTATTGCAAGTGATGGAGAAATCCATGTTGTACAGGCAAAGGATATTTCAAATATCGAAACTATGCAAAAGGCTGAGAATCAGGATTCCATTAAGTTAGACGGCATAAGACGTATGAGGAAACGGAGAAATTACAGAGAGCGGCCTGTTTATGTAATGGACAATAAGGCCTTTTATATAGATATCGTCAGCCAATGCGAGGATCTTGTCAAGGAAGGATCAGAACCAGAGGCTGATATCAACACCATCATATCCAGCGTAAAGGCTTATGAAAAAGAACTTGAATCTTTTGCCTTAAGGCATCAACGATTTGCTGTTCTTGGATTTGCAATACAGGACTCCAGCGAATTATTCCAAATTGCGAATCATTATCTTGACTCTTTGCCGGAGCTTCAGAAAATTCTTTCAAAAGCTTTACATAGCAACCTGTATCAAATTGATATTTTTCTGGCTGAAGCTGACACATTAATTGCAAAGGACAAATTCAGAATCAACCTGTGCACTCATGATGCATATGGCATTGATACCGTGCGTAACCCTCTCTGGTCAGCCTATTGGCATGTAGATCAGCATGATAAAATGATAAATAAATTCAAACGCCTTGGTTTTAAAACCGGCGACACAATAGGCATTGATATTGATGCTGAAAGCCACCCCATAATCCACAGACACTAAACTCAATTCAGTTATTCAAATCAGATTTTTTAAACAAAACAAGTTGTGCTAAAAATTTTCTTATGTTAAGACTATTCAATTTAGCTTAGTGGGTCGTAACATGACGGTTAGCGATCACAGCGGGTTAGCAGTCGCAGTATGACGGATTTGCGATTGCAAAATGATGAGATGGTGTGTTAACGGAGAACAATACGCATAATAATAAATAAAAGTCTGCGCCTTATTAATACGGTCAGGCAAACAAAAATTTTGAAATTGAGGATTCTATGAGTCAATTTTTTATGTCCATATTAATAATCATTTTAGGTGGTTTTCTATCCCTGATTTTTGCAAAACAATTTAAATTAATGAAATTCCTTGCAGTCCTTCTGCTAAGTGCCGGTTGCCTTTCTGGTTTGTTTGATGTTGCAACAAAGCTCTTTCAATCGGGGGACTATACAGCATCATTCAAATATCTAAATAATTTTTCATTAACATTTCAAATTGATGGACTTTCTGCTTTTTTTCTTGTTGCCATCTTTTTGGTTTCTCTCCTTGCAACCATTTACAGTTTTCATTATATGAATGATTCTAAAAGACCGGGGCGAACTGCTGCTAACTATTTTTTCTTCAGCATCTTAATCGCTTCAATGGCCTTGGTTGTAACTGCTGCAAACATGATTACATTCATGCTTTCCTGGGAAATCATGTCGCTATCATCTTTCTTTCTGGTTATTTATAAATACAATAATGCTGAAAATCGAAAAGCAGGCTACCTCTATTTTGTTTTTTCCCATGTAGGTGCCATGTTCATATTCGCCGCCTTTGGGATTGTTTACGGTTATACAGGAAGCTTTGGATTTGAAGCAATGGCTTCCCTTCCAGACACTGTAAAAATTGTAGTATTTATTTTTTCTTTTATCGGGTTTGGTTCAAAAGCAGGTGTATTCCCTTTCCATGTCTGGTTACCCCATGCTCATCCCGCAGCACCGAGCCATATTTCTGCTGTAATGTCAGGAGTCATGATTAAAACCGGTATTTACGGTATTATAAAAATGTATGTCCTGTTAAACTTTCATACTCCTCTTTTTGGAAACATTGTTCTTGTTGCCGGAGTGATTTCAGGTATTCTTGGAATTGTTTATGCTTTAGGTCAACATGATCTCAAAAAATTACTCGCATACTCCAGTGTTGAAAATATAGGTATCATCTTAATCGGATTAGGCATTGGAATGATTGGTGTTTCATCCAATAACCAACTTATGGCAGCTCTCGGATTTACAGGTGGGTTCCTTCACATTCTGAATCACTCTATTTTTAAATCACTCTTGTTTATGGGCGCGGGAATGGTTCTCCATAAAACAGGAACACGCTCCATTGATGCTTTGGGTGGGTTGATTAAAAATATGAGGGTCACAGGGACCACAGTAATAATAGGCTCTATTGCAATATGCGGACTTCCACCCTTTAATGGATTTGTGGGAGAATTTTTTATTTATCTCGCTGGATTTAATGGAGTAACCCTTACTAAATCAGCTTTTGTTATGAGTTGTTTTGGAATTATCAGCCTTGCAGTTATCGGCGGACTTGCACTTGCCTGTTTTACAAAGGTAATCGGTGTTGTTTTTCAAGGTGAACCCAGGACTAAAGCGGCTGTTGATGTTGATGAAAAAGGTCCAACCATGCTTTTTTCCATGTCAATTCTTGCAACAATCTGTATTTTAATAGGGATATTTCCAAAACTTATTATCCAAATGCCCATTAATGC
>JAGLLQ010000321.1 GCA_023140455.1 Desulfobacteraceae bacterium
TCCGGTTTCAAATGCGTTTGTTTAAAATTCCCATGATCTGGGAGGCTGACCATATAGCATATCAGAAAAACAAGTTGTTTAAAGATCAACAGATAAGAGGACCGTTTTCAAAATGGATACACACTCATAAGTTTAAATCAGATGGTAAAGATTCCATAATGGAAGACAATATTGATTTTAAATTACCTTTTGGTTTTCTGAGCCGACCTTTTTACAGGTATGCAAAAAAAGAATTTAACCGAATGTTTGAGTACAGGCACAGGGTTCTTAAGTACGATCTTGAACACCATGTGGCTAAAACAAAAAAGAAAAGAATTCTCATTTCCGGTGCCAGTGGCACCATAGGGAGTGCACTTGTTCCGTTTTTACAGACCTGTGGTCATGAAGTCATCTGTCTTGTACGAAAAAAGGAGAACCTCTCAAATGATCAAATATTCTGGGACCCGTATAAGGGTATACTTGATATTGAAAAATTAGGAATGATTGATGCAGTCATCAATTTGAACGGGAATGACATTTCAAGAGGCAGATGGACAGATAAACAAAAAAAGAAGATTATTGATTCAAGAACAATTCCAACCCGGTTCCTTGTGCAAAAAATGAAAGATTTTGACCATAAGCCAGAGGTGTTTATATCTGCGTCTGCTGTAGGTTTTTATGGCGACAGAAATGATACGGTATTGACTGAAACTTCTGCTCCTGGAGATTGTTTTATTTCAAAAGTTTGTAAACAATGGGAAGGTGCATCAGTTGATGCAAAAACAGCAGGGATCAGGACTGTTCATCTGAGAATCGGCGTGGTACTTACCCCTGCCGGAGGTGCTCTTGCAAGAATGGAACTGCCTTTTAAATTAGGTCTTGGAGTCACTTTGTCCCATGGCAGGCAATATATGAGCTGGATAAGTATGGATGATGCAATATCAGGTATCTTGCACATATTGAATAATGATAAAATAAATGGAGCAGTTAACTTAACTGCTCCAAATCCTGTTACCAATAAAGAATTTTCAAAAACACTTGCAAAAGTATTTTCAAAAAAAGTTTATTTTAATATACCAAAGTTTATTGCCTTGGCTTTGTGGGGAGAAATGGGGAAAGAAACTCTTTTGGCAAGTGCAATAGTTAAGCCTGAAAAACTTTTGGATAGTGGGTTCTCATTTCAACATAATAAGCTTTTAAAAGCACTTAGAGATATGCTTGGCAGATAAATATTTTAAGAAAGGAACAGGTAAAATATAATGAATATAAAGTTAAAAATACTCTTCGCCTTTTTAATGATTACAGCACTGATTTTTGGATTTATCCAGATTTATTTCCCGGTAGAGAGTTATAACTTTGAAAGGCTTCATATTTTTTTATTTAATCTTTGTTCTGGAGGCACTATTCTCCTTTATTACACACAGGGCAAATTAAAAGCCTCCAATACAATCAAACTTTTTTTTGCAGGTTCGTTGATCTACGCGTTTTCTGCTTTTTTTAAAGTATATCCTGTTACTATTCTTATTTCAGGTCTGTTATTCGTGCTTGTGGAAAAAGTTCGTATTGAAAAATTTTCTTTTTTCCCGGTTCAATTTTTTCAATCTAAAGAGCCTGTATCAGAAAAGTTCCACCAGGCTTCCCTATTATGCCTTTCTATCGGGATGATAATGGCATCTGTAGTAATTTTAAATAATGAGTATTTTAAGTTTGTGAGTATGGAAAAACTGACGTTAAACACATTTTTCTTAGGCTTTTCCTTCCCTTTGTCCCTGATTACGCTTTCTCTTGTTTTTTCAATGTTAAAAAAAATTGAAGGATCATCAACTAAGGTGCTGATGGAATTGTGTTTTTGGACAATTACTCTTGGAGTAATCACCTTTTTTATTTTTATTTTATTTGAAAAGTTTATCCCGCAAATCTTTGTAACTTTTGCACTGTTCTTGGCAGTTGTTACAGTATTTTTTCTTTATTACAAATTTGCAGACAATATTCAGCAGAAATTATTTTTAACCTCGGGAATTGTATTTTTGATTTTTACTGCCATAACAGGAATTGCATATATTTTCTTTCAAATGTCTGAAGGATATGATCCCCAAAAAATAAAATGGCTGCTTCACATGCATGTATTTGCTTCTTTATACGGTTGGAACCTTTGCGGCTTGTCAATAATTTGCAGGTTTAGTGATTTTCCCATTAAACTTCACTCACCAAGTGTTATAATGATTCACTGGCTGACTGCTATTGTCCTCGCTCCCCTAGGCATTTTCTACGGTTGGTTTGCAGTCCTGGCAGTGATCAGCTATGCATTTATTATATTCACATTGTTTTTCAGTGAAAATAATATTGTGAATAATGGAAAAATTGAAAATGAATAATAAAGATCGGATAGAAAAGTTTTTCAGTCTTTTTACAGGAACTTCTACAGTCCTTGTAGTGATTAATGCGGACCCTGATGCTATCGCGAGTGCCATGGCAGTTAAAAGGCTGTTGTGGAGAAAGGCGCATGAAGTTGTCATTGCTTACTTTAACAGGATCAGCAGGCCGGATAACCTTGCCATGATTGAATACACAGAGTCTGAATTAGTCCCGCTAAATGACATCAGAAAAGAAAATTTTAACACATTTGTGGTTGTTGATTCCCAGCCTGACCATAATGAACGGTTTTCAGAGTTTAACTATGATGTCATAATTGATCACCATCCATTGACCTGCGATAAAGCAGTTTATGCTGATATTCGACCGGATTACGGTGCCTGCTCAACTATCCTGACCGAATATCTGAAATCGGAAAAAATAAAACCTTCTTCCAAACTTGCTGCAGCATTAATGCTGGGGATTAAGACAGACACATCTGATTTTACACGGCAGACAAGTGTAAGAGATATCAAAGCATTCCAATATCTCTATCAGCTTGCAGATAATAATATTGTAACAAAGGTTGAGAGAGCCTTGCTGACCCAGGAAGATCTTGATTTTCTGGGCTGTGCGATAAAACAAAGAAAAATTCTTCACAACCGGGTATTCTTTCATGCAGGAAAAATCTCAAAGCCTGATGAACTGGTTGTTGTAGCTGACTTTTTTTTAGCCATTGCAACGGTCAACTGGAGCGTGATCTCAGGGATTTATGAAAATAAGTTGATTATAATTATAAGAAATGATGGCTTAAGAAAAGGTGCAGGCAAAACAGCAAAAGAAGCGTTTGCAAGATATGGTTCTGCCGGCGGGCATAAAACAATGGCAAGAGCAGAGTTAGACCTCAAACTAATTCGAAAAGAGATTAAAAAAGTTAATAAAAAAGCTTTGGCAAGTTGGATTATATCAAGTATTGAGAAGACAGCAGGTAAGAAAATTGAATAATTTCACACCTGGCAGCTAATGCAAATTGTTCGATGCTTGGAGCAAAAAGGAAATTGATCAGGTTTTATATGCCGGGGTTACATGGCTTGGTTTGGAAATAGATGTGGGGCAGGGTAGCAAAGTCGGCGGTGAATCTACAGCAAAAGTCAAGTCAGACATACTGATTTAATCAGCAAAAGATTATAATTATTATCTTGACTCGATTAATTATTAGAGCGTACTATACATCTTTTATCCAATCATAAAATTTTGGGAGTATTGTCAACGTGTTACAGGAAAAAACAATAGGATTTATTGGTAGCGGAAATATGGGAGAAGCTTTAATTAGCGGTTTAGTTCTCTCAAAGGCGGCTAAACCTGAAAATATAATTTGTTCAGATATTGCAGAAGACCTTTTACAGGATATTCAAGAAAAATATAATGTAAAAACAACAACAGATAACATTGAAGTTGCAAAGAAATCTGAAATCGTTATATATGCAACCAAACCACAGATTCTGGGAGCAGTATTAAAAGAGACAGCATCTGCTCTTGATACATCAAAGCTCGTTATTTCCATTGCAGCCGGTGTCCCTTTAGCAGCCATTGCATTAGGTTTGAGCAAAGAGCTTCGTCTGATTCGTGTTATGCCCAATATTTGTGCATTTGTTAAAGAGAGTGCAACAGCCATTGCAGCTGGTGAATATGCGACTAAAAATGATATTGAATTAGCCACTGCTATTTTTAATTCTGTTGGGAGAACTGTCTTTATCCAGGAAAATATTCTCATGGACGCTTTTACAGGCTTAAGTGGCAGCGGCCCAGCTTATATTTTTATCATTGTTGAGGCCATGGCAGATGCAGGTGTGAAAATGGGGCTTTCAAGAAAAGACTCACTTTTTCTATCAACCCAGACTGTTCTCGGAGCTGCAAAGCTTTTGCTTGAATCAGGAGAACACCCGGGACAGCTTAAAGATAGAGTTGCTTCTCCCGGTGGAACTGCCATTGCAGGTATCCATACCCTGGAGCAGGGTGGCCTTAGAACTACTTTAATTAATGCAATTGAATCAGCAACAAAACGATCTGAAGAACTTGGAAAAATGATGGTAAAGGATTTTATTAAGAATAATAATAAAAAAGCTTAAGAAACAGATCATAAGACCAATGCAGCCCTGATAGAGTCAAAGATTTGCTGTTAGCTAATTATTGAACCATTCATAAGCATCAGTCATTCTTTTTATTTGTTTTTTATCAATGACTCCAAGTTCTGTAAATTGTTCTGGTGTAAACAGAACAAATTCACCTTGGCCACTTGCGTACAATCCACCATTTTCATCACAAATATCCGCTGCCATTGTAACAGCTCTGTCACTTTTCTGTTCAACAATATAGCCAGATGTGATTAAAGGGGTATTGATTGTTAAAGGTTTTTTAAAATTCACTTTTATGCTCTTTGTTAAAAAAAGTTTACCCAAAAGATGGAGCACAGACCAGGACATTGTCTCATCAATCATTGTTGAAATTATGCCGCCATGGACAAGATTACTCCATCCTCTCAGGCGGGAAGGCACTTCAACGATAGATCTTAGCTTTTTACCATTTTTTTCAAATTTCATATTCAGACCATGCTTATTGTCAAAACCGCATGCAAAACAGTGCGGCTCAATATTTTCTAGTTTGGTCCAGGTGTTACCCAGTTCAGATGCTTCCATGTAAAAAACTCCTTTACAATTACTTTTATAATTAAATAGCACTCAAATTTGTCAGTTTCATTAAGAGTTTACCATATTTTTGGGCAGCATTGAATATCCTTTAAATCTTTGCTGATATTCTTTTGGTCTTAAACCGGTCAGCCTGATGAATATTTTTCTGAAAAACGAAATATCTTCATAACCAACCTGATATGTAATTTCATTAAAGGTCTGAATACCTTCCTCAAGTAACCTTTTGGCAGTTGCCACCCGAATCTGCTGAAGATAGCCTAAAGGCGTCATGTCAATAGCTTGTTTGAACCTGCGTTCAAGAGAACGGCGGCTCATATTGTATTTTTGTGCAAGCAGATCATAATCCACTGATTGTGTATAATTTTTCTCTATCCAGCCTTGAGCTTTAATAACTAAAGGATCATCATGGTCTTTGGAAAAAAGAAAACAATCATAAGGGGTCTGCATTTCCCGTCCTAAATCCAGAACCATGGTTTTAGCGCATTGTACAGCCGTTTGCCTGCCACAGAATTTTTCAACCAGATAAAGGGATAAATCCAGGCCTGCATTTACTCCGGCAGAACAATAGAGACGATCCTGATCAATAAACATTTTATCCTGCCTTAAATTAACCTGCGGATATTTTTGTCTAAACATCTCTGTAAATCCCCAGTGAAGAGTTGCAGATTTTCCATCCAGCAAGCCTGTCTCGGCAAGTAAAAATACACCTGTGCATATACTTGCTATATGTGCCCCCCGGTTATATTGTCCAAGAATCCATGGAACCAGTTCAGGGCTTTTTTTTAGGATCTGCTTAATATATGTTGCTGATGCAATAACAAGCAAATCTGTTTTTTCAATTGATTCAATACTGCAATGGGGCTGGACAAGAATATTATTTGTGCATTTTATGGAGCCTCCGTCAGCTGATGCAATGCTGACATCAAACAATGGAGTCTGCGGCGAGTTATTCACACGGTTCCATAGCCGCCCTGCCTGATTTAAGATGTCCATGGGTCCAAAAATAGTGGTTGCCATTGAGTTATCAAATCCAAGAATAGTAACTTTTTTGATTTTTTTAGTCATATAAATTCCTTTTGTCGATATCGCCACTTATATTGTCGTTTATGCCACTTGTCATTGAAAAATGCAACCCCTATAATCAAATATAAGTAACTAATATAAAATGATAAAGGGAGGTAAGATATGGCAAATGAACAAATTAAGGCAGCATTGGCACCATGCGGCCTGAGCTGTGAAAAATGTTTTGCCCATGTGGATGGGGATATTCGTAAGTATAGTATAAAGCTTAAAGAAAGACTGGGTAATTTTGATAACTATGCAAAACGATTTGAAACCCTGATTGGAGATCCGATATTTAAAAAATATCCTGATTTTAAGGAGATGTTGGATTATTTTGCATCAGCAAATTGTAAAGGGTGTCGTAATGAGCAGTGTAAACTGTTTCAAGACTGTGGAGTAAGAAGTTGTCACCAGGAAAAACAGATTGATTTTTGCCACTTGTGTGATGAGTTTCCATGTAAAAAAACAAACTTTGATGAAGACCTTTATAAACGATGGATATTGATCAATGAAAAGATCAAAGCAACAGGGCTGGAACAATTTTATGAAAAAACCAAAAATCGGCCACGATATCTCTAATACTAAAAAAACCGGCAGAACTCTTAATCTCTGCCGGTATAGTTATATTTATAGAACTCTATTTTTTGACTTCATAAGATGATTGAGGGGATATAAAAACTCAGGGTTTCAGAAATCCTGAAAAAATGATATTAAAGCTCTTTTAAGTTTAATAATCAAGGATGAGCCGTGAATAAATCAAATCCGATGTTCCCATATATCTGCCTTGTCCTGGCCATGGTGCTCTGGGCACTGGCGTTCGTTCGTCTGGCGTTCGGGTTTCGAACATTGGCGGACGCGAAGAGCGGAATCCGGGTGTCTCGGATTCAGATCGGGTGGGTCGTTTTCGCCTGGGCTT
>JAGLLQ010000322.1 GCA_023140455.1 Desulfobacteraceae bacterium
AGCGGCGCCGGAGGTCAGCACGTCAATAAGACAAGCAGTGCAGTAAGAATAACCCATCTCCCTTCGGGTGTGGTAGCACAATGCCAGCAGGAACCTTCCCAGCACAGGAATAAAGAGATTGCCATGAAGGTCCTGAAATCAAGACTTTATCAGCTTGAAAAAGATAAGCAGGATAAAAAATTGCAGGATTTACATGATGGCAAGGATGACATTGCCTGGGGAAGCCAGATTAGATCTTATGTTCTTCACCCTTATAGATTGATAAAAGATCACAGGACAAATATTGAAATCGGTGACGTGGACAGGGTTCTTGACGGAGATATAGATCCATTTATAGAAGGATTTCTCCTTTTAGATTAAGGCCCTTTAATAATACTCTCTTTTACTTGATTACGACGTCAGGTGAAAATTATAATCCTCGAAATATTGAATATATTCCTCCGGTTAAAATTTGCACCTTCCTTGTACTAAATCAAAATAAAGCATTATTAAAGGGCCTTAGATTGATTAAAAAGTTTTGAAAGCTTGCCGATCTGTTCAGAAGAAATTTCCTTTCTTTGTTTTGCAATATCAAGTGTATATTTCCCCATTGCTTTATAAAGAGAAGTAAAGTCAGGGATGTCTTTTTCAATAGCATTGATATGGCTTGAAACTATATCTGAATCACCTCTTGCAACAGGTCCTGTAAGAGCCTGAACTGATCCCTTGTTTTTGATATTATTTAAAGTTCCCATGATTAAAGGCTCAAGTATTTCATAGGCTTTTTTTTCAGAAAGATCTGCCTTTTGCAATAGCTTTATTGCAAAAGCTTCAAGGGTTACAAGATAATTGGAAGCAACAACAGCGGCTGCATGGTAAAGCATTTTTGTATCAGTTGGGATGGTGAAATAATTTGCATTCAATGCGGTTACTATTTTTTCTCCAATTCTAACAGCACTTTTAGTGCCTTCCACAGAGATGTTTATCCCGGCAAATGGTGATGTTTGCCCTTTTTCATAGGGTGTAAAGCTTTGAAGAGGATGGATTGAGCCTATGTTTATCTCTGATCGGTTTGAACCTGATTTTTTAGCAGAGTTAAGAATTTCAGATGAGAGAGCACCGCTTAAATGAAAAACAGACATAGCATTTTTAAATCCATTTTTTGATGCGATATAAGAACAAACGCTTTCAATG
Source organism: Desulfobacteraceae bacterium (assembly GCA_023140455.1). The sequence continues at coordinate 1,174 of JAGLLQ010000322.1, forward strand.
GTATCATCCGGTGTGGTAATAAAAAGAATGTCGCTATTTTGGCATGCCTGCTCAGCCTCATCAAAAATTTGGCCTGTATTGTTGACAGCTTGCCGGGCTTTTTGGGCAGATGATCTGCTTTTACTGAAAAAGCCTGTAGGTTCAAATCCTGATTTTGTAAGATAAACAGCAAGGTTTATCCCGGTTCTGCCGCATCCGATTATTGAAAATTTCATTTTTTATTTATACTCATATTCTTTTGAGGGGAATGATTTCTCTTTTACTTCTTTTACAAACTGACTAAGTCCATTTGTAATGTCAGTGTGAAGGTTAGCGTATTTTTTTACAAACTTAGGAACTTTTCTGTTGCTGACCCCAAGCATATCAGGGAGAACAAGAATCTGGCCATCACACTCAAGGCCTGCTCCAATGCCAATTGTTGGTATGCTGAGCTGGGCAGTTATTTTTGCAGAAATAGCTGATGGGATACCTTCAAGGACAACAGAAAAAGACCCGGCATCTTCAATCCTTTTTGCATCATCTAAAAGTCTTT
>JAGLLQ010000323.1 GCA_023140455.1 Desulfobacteraceae bacterium
GTGCAAGCCAGGGTGATGCAAGTGTATTATCCACAACAAGAGGCAAATTATGGGCATGGGCTGTTTTTGCAATTTTTTCTATATCAGGCACATCCATTTTTGGATTTCCTATGGTTTCAATATAGACAAATCTGGTCTTGTCTGTAATAGCACTCTCTATCTCATCTGAATTGTTAATATCAACAATTCTGACATTTAAATTGTATTTTTTAAAAACTCCTGTAAATAACAGATAGGTTGACATAAAGAGTGAATTGCCGCATACAAATTCATCTCCTGATCTTAATAGAGCCATGCAGGTATTACTAACAGCAGCCATCCCTGAAGACATTACAACAGAGCCTGTCCCATTTTCCAACGATGTTACTTTATCTTCAAAAGCAGAGTTGGTTGGATTTGTGAGCCTCATGTAAATATGATCTTTTTGTTTGCCTGCAAAAGTATCACTCAATGATTGAGCAGTGTTATGCAGTGTTGAAGCACTTTGAAAAATCGGAGGCAGGGTAGAACCCTGCCATTTATCCGGTGTCAGAGCATCATGTATTACTCTTGAATCAAATTGAAGCTTGTTTTTTTTGCCCATTGTTTTGCCTTATGATTTAATTATTATCACTTTTTAATGTTGCGAGCCCTTTGGTTAACTCCATCAGCACGCCAAGTCCTTTTTTTATGTCTTTATCATTCATTGCCATGAGCATTGATACAGGCCCTGTAGATTTTGACTCCTCAAGATTAATTGTTGAAGGTATTTTTGATGCTTTTTCAATCAATTCAACAGCTTTTGGATCAGTCAGGTGTTTTAATGTGTCAACCAGCTTCCCAAGACCATGGCCAATCTGCTCAATTTCTTCAACCGAGTACTTTTGAGTTATACTTTTCAGGACATCAAGACTAATATTTATAAATTTAAAAATATTTTTCTGTTCCAGGTCATCAAGAAAATTTATGATCTGGGGGACTGTGCTTTTTAATAGCGGTTCTGCATTAACAGCTAAGTCTATGCCGCTGTGCATCATATCAAGTGCAAAACTGAAGTTTTTGACATTTCTCATGGCTTTTTTTAAAAGATAGAGAAGATTTTCTATTTGAAAATCAGCTTCAACATCTGCCATTTCTACAATTAATGCCTGTACAGCTTCATTTACTCTTGGTGCTAATTCTTCTTTTAGCTCCTTGATAGATGCGGCTGATTCTGCAATAGGTGTAATTTTTTGTTCAAGACGCTCAAGACGTTCAAGAATTTTTTCTTCATTTGTCATGTAGCACCTCCTATGCTTTCTGTCGAATTTTACCGGCAAGATTCATCTGGGGTTCTAAGGGAAGATCAAGACCTTTCATCATCAGGTTCCAATAAACCCATCTGAACATCATTTTGCCCCAATAGTTGCTAAGACTGTCTTTTAGCAGGCTGAACGGCCCCATGCCAGGGAAGGGGAACTTGCCGGGTAAAGGTTCAACATCATAGCTGAAGTCAAGCAAAATGGCTTTTTCAAACCCTGATGCAAGAAAGCATGTAGCATGTCCATCAAACTTTGGAAGGGCGGCATGACCATCCATTTCTCTGATAATATTTTCAACAAGAGTATAGGCCATGTAATGAGCAACAGATCCTGCCTTGGAAGTAGGTACATTGGTTGTGTCGCCAATAACAAAAATTCTGTCAAAATCTTCAGATTTCAGAGTATGGTTATCCGTAGGGACAAAGCCAACAGGATCACTGACATCTGAGTCAATGAGCATCTGATTCCCCATATTGGGAGGAATGGATACTAATAGATCATATCCTATTTTATCACCCCGATGAGATTCAATGGTCTTTTCTTTTGCATTAACCTGGGCAAGGTCAAAATGGGGAGTGACCTTTATGTTTTTCTTTGCTGCAACTTCAGAAAGAATTTTTGCTGCAACAGGTTTGGTAAATACATTGTCCAGGGGTGTAACAAATTCAATATCAACCTTGTCCCTGACGCCATTGACCTGGAAAAACCAGTCAGCCATAAAAACAAATTCCAGTGGAGCAACAGGACATTTATAAGGGATTTCTGCAATATTTAAAACAATTTTGCCCGATGAAAAATATTTTAATTTTTTATATAATGCAGTTGCCCCTTCCAATGTATAAAAATCAAAGACATCTGTGCGCCAGGCATCAAGCATGCCGTCAATTTCACCGGGAGCAATGTCACATCCAGTTGAAATGACAAGCCAGTCATAATCATACTTTCCAAGTTTGGTCTCAACGCAACGGTTTTTAGGGTCGATTTTTACAATATAATCCACAATAAATTCAACACCGGGTGGAATAAATGCCTTTTTAGATTTAATTACATCATCCTGGGAATAGACACCAAAAGGGATAAAAAGATATCCAGCCTGGTAGTGATGACGTTCATCCCTGTCAATGATAGTGATCTGAAGTTCTGATTCCGGCAGTTCCTTTCTCAGCATATTGGCAACAATAGTGCCACCAGCTCCGGCACCAAGTATTAAAACCTTTCTCATAATATACCTCCTTTTATTAATTGATGATATTTGAGAAAAATTATACCACATGGTGGTAGCTTGTCAAATGTTTTTTTACAAAAATATAATTGTATGATAAAAATACTAATAAGTTATTTTCATAAAAGGAGACTATCCCATGCAGGAAAAGTTAGATCTTGTCATTGTTGGTTCAGGGCCTGGAGGCATATCAGCCGGTCTTTTAGCAAAAAAGCACTCGAAATCTTATGTTGTCCTTGAAAAAGGGAGCCAGGTGATGCAGGGCATCACTGAAACCTACCCAAAAGGAAAAAAGGTTTACCCTACAATTCCTAAACGATATAGCGAACCTTTTCCTGTAGATGAAATCAAACCACCTGACTCCAGAGTCCCTGTGGAACAATATATTGAACAGGCTAAAGATGTTGTGGATAAAAATAAGCTAAATTTAAACCTTAATGAAACATTCAAGGAGATTTCAGGTGAATCTCCGGATTATCTTGTAAAAACTGATAAAGGTACCTATTTTACAAAAAATATTATTCTGGCATTTGGCAGTAATATCCCCAATGAACTTGGTATTTATGGTGAAGCAAAAACTGTAGCACGGAATATAGAAAATCCTGAAGATTATATTGGTATAAATGTTTTGGTTATTGGAGGCGGTAATGCTGCTGCAGATGTTGTTTCTTCTTTGTCTAAAATAAAAAGGGAAGCAGATGATTCTACTTCAGTTTTCTGGGCACATATAAAAGAAAAATTTGAAATTAATAAAGATACAGCAAGGGATCTTGGGGAAGAAGTCCTTCTTGGCGGGCATATTAAAATTCTTCAGCGGGCAGTCCCAAAAATCGGGGAAGTGGATGCAGAAGGTATTGACAGGCTTTATATACATCAAACCCCAGGTGCTCATTCGGGAAATGATATGTATATGTACCAAGGGATGAGTTTTCCAATGAAAAATGTTATTGCCTGTATAGGCACCCATGGTCCTTCAGCTATTTTTGATGAACTGAGCCTGCAGCAGATAACATGCACCGGTGCCATCTGTAAGATTGCAAAGGAAGGCGAGCGACTGTTAATGCTTTCAGAACATCTTGAGACCAACAGAAAGGGCATTTATGCTGTCGGGGGTGCTATTAGCCCGTCTTATATGATGATTACAGAGGCTGGAATTATTAAAGAAACAAAACATTCCAACTTGATTTATACAGCTATACTTGATGCAAAAATTGTTCTGGATAAAATTATCATGGACTAAATTATTTAGAAATTCATCATTCCATATCCATGTTCACCATGATAGCTTGCATCCATACCGATTATTTCATCTTGTTCATCTGAGCGCAGCCCAATCGTTTTTTCTATCACCCATACAATTACTAAAGTTAGTACTGCTGCATATATTATTGCTATCGCAACAGCTAAGAATTGTATGCCTAATTGTGCAAAAATTGCCTCAGCAGAATGTTTGCCACGCATAAAGAATACCAGCAATAAAGCTCCAACAATTCCGCCAACACCATGTAAACCAAAAGCATCAAGGCTGTCATCATAACCGAGTTTATCTTTTATTAAAATTGCAATATAGCAGGCAATAGATGCAGCAGCTCCTATTGTCAAAGCACCAAGTGGTTTGACGACTCCTGCTGCCGGTGTAACTGCAACAAGCCCTGCAAGTATTCCTGATGCAAAACCAAGTGCAGTCGCTTTTCCCTGGTGGAATCCCTCAATCATCATCCATGTTATTGCTCCGGATGCAGCAGCAGCTTGGGTCGCCGCAAGTGCCTGGGCTGTAGATAACCCGCTGCTTACAGAGCTGCCTGCATTAAATCCAAACCAGCCTACCCATAAAAGACCTGCACCCATCATAGTCATTACCATATTGCTTGGAGGTATTACATTTTTTTTATGGCCTCTTCTGCTGCCAAGATATAAAGCTGCAACAAGACCGCTGACGCCTGCTGAGATATGGACTACAGTTCCACCGGCAAAATCAATTGCTCCCATTGAATATAAAAAACCCTGATTCCCTGCTCCACCATCAAACCATACCCAATGACAAAGAGGGTTGTAGACAAAAATCCCCCACGTTGCGATGAAAACAATATATCCTTTAAATGTTACTCTCTCAGCAAAAGCCCCGGCCATTAATGCAGGTGTAATCATAGCAAATTTTCCCTGAAACATTGAAAAAACATATTCCGGGATACCTGATTCCATAATTTTAGTATCAATACCATTTAAAAACAGATAGTCTTTATTCCATCCGCAAAAGCCTCCAAGAACATTATCTCCAAAGCTCATTGAATAACCAAGGATAATCCATAAAACAGCCATAACTCCCATGGCAACAAAGCTATGCATCATTGTCCCAAGTACGTTTTTTTTTCGAACCAGACCGCCGTAGAACATCGCCAACCCGGGAATCATCAGCAGGACCAATGCTGTAGAAGTTAACATCCAGCTTGTAGTACCTGTATCGATAGCAGGTTCACCTGTTGCATAAGAAGTCAGGGGGAATAACAGGACGCCTTGGATAATTAGGATAGTCAGGATAATGAATGAAGTCATATTGTCTACTCTGAATTTTTTGTACATAACTAAATCCTTTAAAAAGTAAAAGTTGTTAATCTTTAAGGTTCTCTTCTTTAATGAGCAATTAGTATGCCATAAAGTTACCAGAGTCTTTAAAGCTTTTTATTACAGATAGTTATATAATAATTAATTTTGAGTTAGAAAAGTATCAGTAGTATTTTTATAAATAAATTACATTATTGTTATTATCCCTCACTCAATTTCTTACAAAAACGTAAGAAATTGAGTGAATATTATTAAAAGGGGGTTTGGCGGCATGAAATACACTGATTGTGTTAATGTTTCTTACAAAATTGTAACCTTTGCTGCTGGTTTATGGTTACGCAAAGGCTATCCCATCTACAATATTGATTGTCCTGGAAGAATATGCACTCATACCTTTATTATGGGTAACCATAATTATGGTATGTCCATCCTGATTCAGGGATTTTAAAAGCCCCATAATCTCTTTTGCTGTATTGCTATCAAGGTTCCCTGTAGGTTCGTCTGCAAGGATAAGTGGTGGTTTGTTTACAATGGCACGGGCAATGGCAACTCTTTCCTGTTCGCCTCCTGAAAGTTGATCTGGCAGGCGGTCTGCTTTTTTATCTAAGCCTACTATTCTTAAAACATCCATAGCCATTTGGCGTTGCTTTTTCTTTTTTAAGCCTGTAACTGCCATGGGCAGCTCTACATTTTCAATCACTGTCAAATATGGAACAAGTTGAAAGGACTGAAAAATGAATCCAATGTATTCACTCCTGAAATCTGCTCTTTGTTCGTTGGAAAGCTTGTAAATATCCATTGAATCAATAAACAACTCCCCTTTTGAAGGATGGTTTAAGGCGCCCAGAATTGAAAGCAGAGTGCTTTTACCTGATCCGGATTGCCCCATGATGGTGATAAACTCACCATCATCAATGTGAAAATCCATGTTTGTAACAGCATTGATAGTTTTTTCACCACTGTTATAAATTTTACCAATATTATGTATTTCTATGAAATGTGCAGCCAGATTCATACTTTTTTCCTTTTATCTAAAGTGACCTTAATGCTTCACTTGGATCCATATTACTTGCTTTATAGGCAGGATATAAACTTGCAAGAAGACTTAACCCAACAGCCATTAACAATGAAATAATACCAAGAGAAGAATTGATGCCGGCAAAGACTCCATCTTTCATTACAATGGGAATAATGCCATAAGCAGTAAGATTGCCAAGAACAAATCCAATAATGCCTCCTATAATTCCCAATAAAAGCGCCTCTAAAAGTATAATCTGCATCACATGACCACGTCGAAAACCAATTGCTCTGAATATGCCGATTTCTCTTGTGCGTTCATTAACCGAACCCATCATGGTTACAAGCACAAGAAGAGATCCTATGAAGATTACAAGAATGGAGACACCCATGCTAAACGTTTTAAACATTTCAATGGACTGCATTTTTGACAT
>JAGLLQ010000324.1 GCA_023140455.1 Desulfobacteraceae bacterium
CTGAGTCTTAAACTTTGGAACAGATTTGTTGAAAATCTGCATCACAGCTTCAGGCACTTCTTCATCTTCTTTAATTAAATTTTCCTGCACAAGCAATTGTGTTAAAGTTTTTTTGGAAATAATTGATTTTTTTACAAGAAGAAATTGACTCTCTTTAAAATTTCTAAACAATACTTTGCCAAAAGTATCAGGGTCCAGGCCAGACTGCTCTAAAGCTAATTTAAAATATCCTTCCTCAATTCCAACTTTATACTCACCCTTTTCTATCAGCATATCAAGGTATTCTTTTACCATATCTACAATGATCTTCTCAGTTTTAACCAGAGAAAACTGGAAGTTACCATGGGTATCTCTTTCAATTAAAAGCCCTTCCTGAAAAAAAGCAGGTAATTGATTAAACAGATCATCATCTCTTAAATTCCATATTGAGATATCTTTGTGCCCTTTTATTCCCCTTGTAAGGCGTCTTAAATAATCAAGTTTCTCATTAAGACTTGGAAAAGATGAATGAAAATCCATATCATGAATATTATTATAATCTCCAATTATTTTGCTAAGCTTAATAATAAATATTTGGATTTCATTGATAAATTCAAGTATTCCCTCAGGAATTATCATCACTCCATAATTCTTGCCGCAGTCAGCTCTTTTCACTATTGCATCACATATAACCCTTGATAAATGACGTAAAGTTATTCCAAATGCAGTATAATCGATTTCTCCATTTTTTTGCGCTATTTCAAGCCTCTCATTATCAACATAATCGGCAAGCTCTTCTCCAATAAAGGTCAGATTAGCATGGGTCTGAAGGGCACTTTCCAATGCAAGATGGCTTGCTACTCTTCCCATAACTTTACATATATGCCAATATTTAACATCTGAGCTGGCATCATTAGTTAAATTACTGATGTTTTGAGAAAAGCCTCTGGCTGCAGTATGAAACCCAAAGGAAATTGCGCTTAAAGTTGTACCGCAATCAGTTTTAACCTGGATATCCCCGTCAATTGTTTTTGGAACACCTATAACCTGTATTTTTATATCTTTAAATTCCTGGGCCAGAAATGCTGCATTAGTATTGGAGTCATCCCCGCCAATTACAACCAAAGCATCAAGTTTAAGAGCTTTACAAACTTTTTTTGAAAGGTCTATTTTCTCTTTAGAATCTATTTTTGTCCTTCCGGTTTTAATCATGGAAAATCCACCCATGTTTCTATGGGCATCAACAAGGCTCGGAGTAATCTCAACATAATTACCTTCAAGAATTCCATCAGGGCCAAGAATAAATCCAAATACTTTTGAGTCAGGATTAACTCTCTTTGCTTCATCAAATATTCCTGCTATAACATTGTGACCTCCAGGTGCAGGACCTCCAGAAAACACAACACCAATATTTCTTTTCTTACTAAAAAATTTCTTATCATCTTCTGTCTTTTTAGAATCACCAATAATTTTTTGAACATTATTATTTATAATATCAGGTAAAACCTTTTCAGCTTCTTTGTCATTGCTGAATTTATAATCCGGCTGCTCTTCAAGAGATGTATATCCTTTGGAAAAAAGACATATTTTTTTTGGAGAAAAAGATCTTCTCTCAATTACATCTTTATTAACATCTGATGTCACCTCTTCAGCTAATGAATGATTTAGTAAAGTCTCAATATCAATTTTAACACTTGAATCCATATCTTCTCCTGATTTATCTTCTACTGACAATTTCAATTTGCAACCACTTGATTTCTACCCTTGGATTTTGCCTGATAAACTGCAATGTCTGCACGTTCAAAAAGAGATTCAAATTTTTTATCTTCTTTTGAAATCTCTGCAACACCTATGCTAACAGTAACTTTAACCTTTTCTTCTTTATAGACAAACTCTATTTTCTCTATATTTTTACGTATTTTCTCAGCAGCTTGTTTTGCTGACTCTTTATCAGTTTCCGGCATAATAATTGTAAACTCTTCTCCACCATATCTTGCAAGCATATCCACTTTGCGAAGAAGTGCCATTGTTCTTTTAATAATTTCTTTTAAACATTTATCACCAACAGCATGGCCATATTTATCATTTATATTTTTAAATTTATCTGCATCAATAAGTAAAAGAGAAAAGACATTGCCATATCTCAAAAATCTGTCCATCTCTTCTGCTGCACGCCTGTCATAAGCTCTTCTATTATAAGCCCCTGTAAGCTGATCCTGATACAACTTTTCTTCAAACTCTTTTGACTGTTCATTTGCCTCATTAAGCTCTTTTTTGAGCTTTACAAACCCCTTTTTAAATGCATCAAGAGTCTGTTTCGCATCTTTTTTTACAGCTTGATCCTTTGCTCTCTTATCTTTTAAGGCATTATCAATAGCTGCAAGTCTTTCAGCTATAATCTTCTTTAGATCTTCAAGGTTTCCAGCAACACTTGTACTCTCTTTTAAGCCACCAAGTTCTGAGGTAAGAGTTGACTCAAACCCATCATTTGTTTTTATGATATCTCCGGTATGTTTAAATGATGCCGCAAGGCTTGCTTCAATGCCGAAAATCCCTTTAATAATTTCCTGCACAAATGCTGCAATTTTCTCTCTATCCTGGGCTGTATCGAAAATATATGTCTGGAGAAGTGCAAAAAGAACACTGCGTATTTCATTAATATCATTTGAAGTTGAACACTTTTTAAGTTTCTCAGTGATATTATCAAGCCTTTTATTATATTCTCTCCCCATAGTTGATTTTAAGTCATTAACAATATCATTATACCCATTCTTAAAATCCTCAATTAAACTTGAAGAAGATTTTTTAACAAAAGAAGGAAGCCAGCCTTTTTTCCCATGAACAGCTTCTACCTCTTCTTTTAAAAGAACATCTCTAAGCTGATTGAAAATATATTCAAGTTTCCCGATTGATGCGCCTTTTTTAAGAGCAAGACTTAAATCTTTACACACTTCTGAAAACATAGAATCGCTGTCAGAAACCGAATCAATTATTAATGGAAGATATTTTTTATAGAGAGTATCTGTTTTCCCCTGATGTTCTTCAAGCTCATCAAGCTCTCTGAGTAGTTTACTTTTCTGAGTTTCAAGTTTATCTATTCTACCTTGAAGCTCATAATGTTTACTATCCATATCGGTCATAGGGGTTGCCTTAAAAAATTTGCCTTTTATTTATAATATCCTGTAATTTTAACGTTAGAAGCTCATAAAGTAAAGCCTGAATTTTGCATTTTCACACAAATATACCCGTCAATCATAAGGTGAATGAAATGGTGAACAACACAAACAAGCAAGGCTATGCCATATTCAGGAAAATATGTAAGCTGGATTATCACTGCAAGGGGCAATGTTTTCTGAGAACCCATGAAGATCACGCTCTCATACCTGCCCTTTCCAATTTTTAAAAACTTTGAACTGTAAAAAGAAAATATCAACAATATCAAATGAAAAATCGTTACAATTAAAACTATTAAAAAAAGTTGGTTAAAATCACTCCCAAACATATCTATTGCACCTGATGCTGCCATAAAAACAATACCAATCACTAAAATTTGATTTATAACCTGCATTGTCACTTTTGTTTCATTATTAATATGTGGAAAAAATCTTTTTGCGGTTAATCCAATTATTAATGGCAGCATAACAAGCAAAAAAAGCCTCACCATTATGGCAATCTGGTCAATATCAATGTATTGGCTTTCAAAAAAACAGGATAAAAGCCAGGATAAAATAAGAGGGATTGAAAAAA
>JAGLLQ010000325.1 GCA_023140455.1 Desulfobacteraceae bacterium
GGACCGCCTTTTGGACCTTCATAGCGGATTACAATAAAGTCTCCGGGTTGTATTTTTCCATCCAGGATAGCTGTACATGAGTCTTCCTGTGATTCAAATACACGGGCCTTTCCTGAAAAAACCATCATTTTTTCTGATACGGCAGCTTTTTTTACAACAGCTCCGTCAGGCGCAAGATTTCCATAAAGGATAGCAAGTCCTCCAACTTGGCTGTAGGCGTTTTCAATTGGATGAATCAGAGATATATCATTATTGCTTATTGTATCCAGTTCTTCTCCCATGGTTTTACCGGATACAGTTATGCAGTCTTCATTGATTAGGCCCTTCTTTTTACGTAATTCTTTAACAATGGCAAGAATACCACCGGCATCCTTAAGTTCTTCGATATGTCTATCACTTGAGGGGCTGATTTTACACAGGTTAGGTGTTCTTTGAGCTATTATATGTATGTCTTTCATTGTCAGTTTAATTTCAGCTTCTTTTGCAAGTGCCAGTGTATGAAGGATTGTATTGGTGCTTCCTCCCATTGAGACATCAAGGGCAAGGGCGTTTTCTATTGATTTTGTTGTTATTATGTCTTTGAATTTAATGTCTTTTTTAAGCATCTCCATGAGAGCGACAGCGCTGTTTTTCCAATGTTCCTCACGTGCGGGGTCCAGGGCCGGAATAGATCCGTTACCCGGGAGAGATATTCCAAGTGCTTCGGTAAGACAGTTCATTGAATTGGCTGTAAACATGCCCGCGCAGGAACCACATGTTGGGCAGGCAGCATCTTCAATCTCTTTGAGTTTTTCTTCTGAAAGTTTCCCTGCATTGACAGCTCCCACTGCCTCAAACACACTTACAAGGTCAATCTTTTTGTTATGGTCATCAGGGTGGGTCCCGGCAAGCATTGGGCCGCCACTGATAAAGATTGCTGGTATGTTAAGGCGTGCTGCGGCCATGAGCATTCCAGGTACTATTTTATCACAGTTTGGGACCATTACAATTGCGTCAAAGGGATGTGCTGTTGCAACCACCTCAATTGAATCTGCAATGAGCTCACGGCTTGCAAGAGAATAATGCATCCCCCTGTGGTTCATTGCAATCCCGTCACAGATTCCAATTGTGGAAAAAGCCATTGGAGTACCGCCGCTCATATTAACTCCTGCTTTAACCGCATCAACTATCCTGTCTAAATGCATATGTCCCGGAATAAGCTCATTTGCAGAGTTTGCAATTCCGATGAGGGGCTTTTCAATCTCTTTGTCGGTAAAGCCTATAGCCTTCATCAGGCTTCTATGTGGTGCTCTGTTAATTCCTTTTTTTGCTGTGTCACTTCTCATTTACTTTCTCCCAAAAACAAAAAAAGCCGTTATCTGCCCTTTAGGGGCTGATAACGGCTTTGAAGGTTGGTTAAGGTCTTATGCCACTATGTGCCCCTTTCGTTGGAGGTTAGAATGACCTCCACGATAATTATCAGGACTAGCAGTATGTTAATTAAATTTTTATTCAGCATTTATAAACCTTTGTTAGTATTTATAAATTAATACACCTAAATTTGCGGTAATGTCAAGCAGAATTTTTATTTTTATTCATTCTATAAGATTTGATTATCTGTTATATAAGATTAAATAAAAATAAATTGAACCAGTATAAAGTCTGTTATAGAAATAAAGATTATGGAAAATAACAATTCACATATTAAAAAACTTGAGCAGGAAGTGGGCAAACTTCAGAATGAAGTTAAAAAGCTGAAATATGCTGAAAAAATTAATCAGGTTTTATTTGAAATATCAAATGCAGTTAATATAACCATAGATTTAAAGGAGTTGTATAAATCAATTCATGAATCTTTAAAAAAATTACTGCCTTTACCTAATTTTTTTATTTCCATTGTGGATAAAGATAAAGACTTGCTATATTTTCCTTATCATCAAGATTCTGAAGATTCTTTTGATGGAAGCAATGTGTTTATCCCCAGATCATATAAGACACCATCTCTTACAAGAGAAGTAATATTAGGTGAAAAACCGCTTTTTCTTACTAAAGAAGAATTGAAAGAAAGGGGAAAGAAAAAAACCATTTGCGGCGCAGTCCCGGCTGTCTGGATCGGAGCTCCTTTGTTTATCTCAGGTAAAGTTATAGGTGTTATGGCAATGTACAGCTATGATAATCCGGATATTTTCTCACAAAAAAACAAGGATTTATTTATTTCTATTTCAAACCAGATTGCACTGGCTATTGATCGAAAATACGCAATTGAAAGACTCCAGGATAATGAGGAAACCTTTAGAGCCTTAACTGAGAATTTTGATGATATAATTATGCGTTTTGACAGATCTTATCGTCACCTATATGTGAGCCCGGCTGTCAGATATCTTAAATTAGAGCCGGATGAGATGATTGGAAAAACTCATGAAGAGCTTGGGTTTTCATCAGAACTTTCTAATCAGTTTGAAAAAGAGATTGAGAAAGTCTTTGTTACAAAAAAAACCGGAAGGAGTGAGTTTTATCTTCCCCGGGGCGTGTGGTTTGACTGGTTGCTATGCCCGGAATTCTCTTCAAAAGGTGAGGTTGTTGCTGTAATAACTTCTGCAAGGGATATAACTAATCGGAAAATATTGGAACTCCAACGCACCAGTTTAAATAGAATTAATCAGATAATAATAAGCGCAACCGATCTTGATGCTATGACAGATGATGTACTCAAAGAAGTACAGAAGGCATTTTCATGTAATCGCGCATGGATTGGGCATTTCAATATAAATACTTATGAGTTTAAATTGTTTAATGAATATGCCCTTCCTGACTGGCCCGGAGCCATGGCAAAAAATATAAAAATGGATATGAGTAAAAACGCTGTTGATGAACTATCAAAATTAGCTGAAACTACAGGCATAGCTATGTTGAATCAGCGAGCCGTGAAGCAGCTTAGCAGTGCAACAAGCAGAGAGTATAATGTGAAATCCATGATGATTTTGCCCATTCATGTTGAAGAAGATGCAACATGGCTGTTAGGACTGGATCAATGTGACAAAGAAAAAGTATGGACATTAGCAGAGCAGGAATTTTATAAGCAGATTGGGCAAAGAATCACTGATGGTTTAAACAATATGTTGCTCCACAGAAAATTAAGAGATGCAAAAAATTATATTGGCAGTATTATAGATTCAATGCCGTCAGTCTTGATAGGAGTTGATAATAACTTTGCAATTACCGAATTGAATGCAAAAGCTGAGAAGGATGCAGATATTATAACTTCTGAAGTAGAGGGGAATAAATTGTGTTCTGTTTTTCCATATCTGGAACCTCAGCTTGAAAAAATTACTCATGCAATGAAAGAGCAGAAAGTAACAGGAGAGACGAAAGTTCCAAGGCAAATTGATGGAAACCTTTGTTATGAAAATATCACAATCTATCCTTTAGTTGATGAGGCAGTAAAAGGTGCGGTTATTAGAATAGATGAAGTGACAGAACAGGTCAGGCTTGAAGAAATGATGATACAGTCTGAAAAGATGCTTTCTGTGGGAGGGCTTGCAGCAGGCATGGCTCATGAAATAAATAATCCTCTTGCAGGAATGATGCAGAATGCACAGGTTGTATATAACAGATTGTTAAAAGACCTACCGGCCAATAATGATGCTGCTCTTGAAGTCGGGGTATCCATGGAGATAATAAAGAATTATTTATCAAAAAGAAAAATTCCTGAGATGCTTGAGAATATCAATAAAGCAGGGGACAATGCCGCAACAATTGTTCAGAATATGCTTTCCTTTGCCCACGAACGAACAGGCGCGAAGGAGTTAAATAACCTTGTAAACCTTGTTGATAAGACAATTGACTTAGCTCAACATGATTATAATCTGAAGAAAAAGTATGATTTCAAAGATATAGAAATTATCCGTGAATATGACACAAACCTGCCAGATGTTATGTGTGAAGCAAACATGATTCAACAGGTTATATTCAATATACTGAAAAATGGTACTGAGGCAATGTTTGGTAAGTTTGATAATACAAAAGATGAAACACCTCGATTTCTAATTTCAATTTCTAAAGAGGGTAAAAAGGTATGTATTACAATAGAAGATAATGGCCCTGGAATGAGCGATGATATTGCCAAGCGTGCTTTTAATCCTTTTTTTACAACCAAAGGCCCAGATCAAGGGACTGGATTAGGTCTTTCAGTGTCATATTTTATTGTTGTGGAGAATCATAAAGGAGAAATTACAGTTGAATCCATCCCTGAACAGGGATCAATATTTATAATTAAACTACCAATTAACTGATAACTAATAAGAGCAATTAATAGGAAAGTCCAGTGTGGTTGATTGCAGATGCTACATAGCCTGCTCCAAATCCATTATCAATATTCACAACTGATATGTTTGAACTACAGGAATTAAGCATACCAAAAAGAGCTGTGAGTCCATTAAAACTTGTGCCGTAGCCGATACTTGTTGGAACTGCAATGACAGGGGATTTGATCATGCCCGCAACAACACTTGGAAGCGCACCTTCCATGCCAGCTACACAAATAATAACACTTGCGTTTTCAATAATATCTTTGTGGGCAAAAAGTCTGTGGATACCTGCGACACCAACATCATATATCGATCTTGTTTTATTCCCCATTGCCTG
>JAGLLQ010000326.1 GCA_023140455.1 Desulfobacteraceae bacterium
TAAGAAAAGCTTCTTTTGCAACAGGAATATCAGATGTGCCGGCAGATATTACAAGTATTTCCCCATGGCCTGTCATCTCAGGCTCTTTTAGTTTAAATTGGATAAGCCTTGCATCTTTATGATATTCTATATTATTGAGTTTTTTCTGGATATTTGTTGCTTTGTCACTGCTCACACGTGTTGCAAGTATGATTTGATCTTTGGCCATCATTTTTTCCATGATGCCTATGATTTGGTCACTGGTTTTCCCTTCACCAAAGATAACTTCAGGAAAGCCTTTTCTAATTGATCGATGATGATCTATATGGGCATAATCAATGTCTTCAAAATAAAGATTTCCAAGTAGTTTTTCTGCTTTCTCGGTTGAGATTGATTTGTTGTTCAGGTCTTTAAGTATAGCTTTGATTTTATTCTGTATCAATTTTATTACAGCTCAATATAATTATTATCTTATTAGTCTTCAATAATTTCAAACGGTTGCGCCTGTTTTTTTCTTTAACCATGAGAGTCCTTTTGAAGATTTGGTGGTTTTTGTATTTTCACTTTCAGCAGCTTCAAAGTCTTCATCATCTATATTATCGCTTGTTTGACTGGCTTCAGATTTTTTTTTTTTTGCAGAAGCTGCTATGGAGCCTTTATATCCCCATTTATATCTGCCAAATTTAAGGTACCCATAAACATTATTCAGGCGGGCATCAATAGCTTTAGAAATTGGGATAATCTCACCTTCAATATTAGGAAGCAAATATTCAGCAAGTTCAAGGCTCCCACCACCGGAAAGAAGGATGGAATCAAGGTCCCAGTCATCTGCCCATAAACGGTTCAAGTCTGAAGTAATGGCAGAAGAAAAATGACTGTAAACTCTCTTTTTAAGGTTGGATATATTATACTCTCGACCTTTAATCTTGATTGAACCGGAATCAATAAATTTAAACATTCTATAGAGCTCAAGATTTATATTACTTTCCTGCTTTAACTTGTTTGAAATAACAGTAAAACATTTTGATATTCCTACATCTAATGTCGAGGACCCTCTCTCAATGTATTGAAGGTGGTCAAATATGCTGAAATCTGTTGTTTTAAATCCAATATCCATGACTCCAAGTTTTTGCATGGCAAGATCTTTATTTACAATTTTACCGGCATCATCGAATATAAGATTAAAAACGCTTCCAATGGGTTGAGGGATTATGTGTATTTTGGCAATGGAAATATTTTTTGTGACATCTTTTTCACCTCTGTTATGAAAAGTTATTTCATGGTCACCTAAAAGTTCTTCTTTAAATTTTTTTGTATCTCTTCTCAGGAACCCTACTGGAAGGCCTGAAACAATATGCAACGGTTCTTTTCCGTCACTGCATATTCCGGCAGCTGAAACAGCAAGAATTTTAACAAAATCAGAAATTAACTTATCCTGATCCAGAGTATAATCGCGGATATTTGATTGGAGCTCAGCATAATCACCTAGAAAATAGCTTTTATCGTTCAGGGTAATATGCAGATTCGCAGCAGCAGAAGTATCACCTATTGATGAATGAAATTGTATGTCAGCAGCATCTCCTATAATGGATTTTATAATAATCTGATTTTTGCCATTATATGCTTTTGTA
>JAGLLQ010000327.1 GCA_023140455.1 Desulfobacteraceae bacterium
ATTTATCCAAGCTGGAATTATTGTCCCTGCGTCTTCCCGAACTGGTAGGCTCTCCATTATCACTAAACGCCCTGAGACAAGACCTACAAATTGCACACAAAATTATTAGCCGCTGGGTAAATATTCCGGAAAATATCTATATGATTTATCGTGTTGCTCCATTTGGACCACCATTGATTCGGGCGGTGAAAAAGGAGTAGAGGCATTATCATTTTGACTGGGGCCTGGTTCCGGATATGGCGGCAGTTGATTTCTTGCATCAACTTATATGGATGGCGATCCAACATCGCCCGGGCTTAATAATGATATATTGTATTAACTTTATTTATGAATAGCAGGCAAAAGTCCAACAATTCATTTGCGCAAAATTGAAATAACTATAAGCAAAATAAAGGAACCTGCAACAGCAGCAATCAAATCATCAAAAGAAAGCACTATCTGGCCAGATCCCAGTCTAATATTGAACAGATCAAAAACAAAGCCGCCAATTACTGCACCGATCAGTCCAATTAATAAATTGGAAAAAAAACCAAAACCTTTCTTTTTCCCTTTAAAGATGAGCCCGACAATAAACCCAGCCAACCCGCCAATAACAAGCCAGACAATAAGCTGATCTGTTGTAAAGCTAATATTCATTCTTCTCTCCTTATAGCTTAAATTTTTATATATCCTTGATTAATATCAGGGAGTTCAACATCATTACGCTTTACTGCTCCTGATTCATCTCCCATGATTTTGTAATCACTCAAAAGCTTGTGCAAAATAGTTGGTAAAGTATTCTTCCTTTGTTCAATAAAGGGAATAATTATTTTATTTACAAACACAGAAAGCGGTACAATATCTAAATTTATTGCAGCAAGATGTTCGTAATAAAAAATCATTGGAAGGTCATCTTCCTTCCAGCCCTTTAAATATTCATAACAGAGTTTTGCAAGATAAAGGACAATTACATTTGCTCTTACCTTTTTGGGTATTTTGATAGGCAAAGTATAGTTTGGATAAGATTGATACTCAATAGTCCGCCAGATAGTATCGGGTAATTTCCAGCTTTTAAGCAGCAGTTGCCCCATCTCGGAAGTATCAATCAAATCAAATAAAGTTCCCATTCTTTTATTGTTTCTTTTTAAAAGAAGAGTAACCAATTGCCCGAACTCGTGTAAAAGAGCTATCGTTGCAATCTCTGAAGGTTTTCCAACTCTTAATTTTGTTGATAAAATTGCTACAAGATGTGAGATGATCAAAGATCGGTTATACATCTCTTTGAATTCCGATGTATCAGGCATTGTTCTTTTAACACCTTCGGCAATAACTATTTGTGAGACTTCATTGTATCCAAGAAGCATTATTGCATGATTAAGATCAGAGACCTGACTGTCAAGAGAATAGAGTGATGAATTTATAGTTTTCAGAATTGCGCCAACAAGAGGTGGATCCTGCTTTACCTCTTTTGCCACTTCACCTGGCGAAATATCTCCCTCAAACAGCTTGGTAGAAAGAGAAAGCGCAAATATAGGCAATCTAGGAATCTTGGTAATTATTTCTTTAATAAGGTCAGAATTTTGAAAATCATTTGATTTTTCTTTGAAAGATAAAAATATTTTTGCAATAAATTGCTTATTTTTATACGCATATTTCTTTTCTGCAATATCAGTCTTATCTTTCCTCTCAATTGCAACAGAACTAATATATTTGTAGAATAGAAATTGAATATTACGGCTGAATCCGTCAAAAGTGTTTCTATTAATAACTATTAATGTTGTTGGAGCAAGTGTTTTAACAGATGCTATTCTGGGTACCCCACTGATAAAAGATATCTCGCCGAAAAGATCTCCGGTTTTTAAAAAGGCAAGTTTCTCTTTTTTGATGCCCTGCATTACTTTTGAAACTTCTACTCTGCCCTTAAGTATTATGTAAAGTTTATCATCAGTATCATCTTCACGGATTACTATTTTCCCTTTACTAACTTTTTTCAGCCTTGAATTTTTATAAATATAAGTTAAATATTTTTTATCAAAGTCATTTGTAAAAAATTTTTCCAATAGCGGCCTCCTTCATACCACTTGATTTATACTTTTATCACTCTCTAAGTGTTATAACAGCAATTATGGAAATTACTAGTACGGTTACAATTGCTGTCATTCCAATACTGGAAAAAAGAAAGCGTTCCTTCTGCAAGGTATATAATTTGTGCATAACCGGAAAATCGCCTAAGGTCATGTACCACAACAATGGAGCGGGCTTTATGCAGCTGGCCTAAATAAAAAACAAGAGCTGTTGCAGAGAGAATCACGATAGTACCCATTACCATCAAAAGCTCTATAAAAGACGCTCCATTTTGATTGGCTAATTTGAAAACCATACCTTCCCATGCATTAAAAAAATATACAAATTTTCTCAATTGATTTACTTATCTATCTTTAAGGTAGATTAAAAATCACTATTTTGTCAAGTTTTTTCTATTTTGAGAAAAATTATTCTCTTTTGATTAATTTTTTTAACATTTATTCTGCAGGTAAAAAAACGGGCGGCTATTTCTTATTGCTGCCGTATTTCATATTTTAACTTAATTATAAGTTGTTTAATAAAGCTGACAGCATCTTCAATCACTACATAATCAGACATTTCGTTTATTAAAGCTTTTTCGTCAGTATTCACAGAAACTATTATCTCAGATTCAACAATGGATGAAGTATGCTGTATCTGCCCTGACACTCCTAAACCAATGTAAAGCTTAGGTTTTATAGTTTTGCCGGTTTGACCTATCATTCTTTCCTCTCTGCACCATTCTTTAAAAACCGGTACCCGAGTTGCTCCGACCTCTCCGTTTAACAGGCCTGCAAGTTCATGCAGCAATTTAAAAGTCTGTTTATCTTTGACTCCCCGCCCTCCTGCTACAATCAAAGAAGCATTTTCCAAAGGAACATGCTTCTTATCCCATCTTGTGGGCGAATCAAGGTTTTTCATTCTTAATTTCTCCATATCATAATCAAATATGACCTTTATTCTCTTAGAATCGCCTTGTTTATGCTTTTGCCTTTCATATTCGTTTTTACTAAAAACACCAGGCTGGATTGTTGCCATCTGGGGCATGGTGTCAGGAGAAACAATAGTTGCAATAATATTACCTGAAAAAGCAGGCCGCTTCATCATAAGAAGGTTTCTTTCATATTCGGGTATATATTCGATATCAAGATCAGTACAATGGGATGTACAACCTGTTGCAAATCTTTGAGCAAGCCTTGGAGTTAAATCTTTTCCAGCTTCTGTAAATGTAGAAAGAAATGCAAAAGGCTTGTACTCTTTTATAAGTTGAGTAATCATATCAGGAAAAATCTGGCTGTCATAATGTTTTAGATTCTCATGACTGCAATATATTACAACGTCAGGGCAGAGCAGCTCTATTTCAGGCAAATACTGCTCCACATCTTCACCGAATACAACTGCAAATACCTTATGCTCAAATTTATCAGCAAGACACCTTGCTTTTGATAAAAGCTCAAGAGAACCTTCAAGAACCTGTTCGTGATCCTGGATCTCAACAAAAACCATTATATCCTGGTATTCTTCAATATCTGCAGTCGGCTTCATATTTTCCCTTTTAATATTTCAGAATATTCTGTTTTTTTAAGATCCCAATAAAT
>JAGLLQ010000328.1 GCA_023140455.1 Desulfobacteraceae bacterium
GTTTAAAGTATTTAATGATTGTATTGGTTCTTCAAAGCACAGGTCTTTGGCTTCAGCTGCCAGAACACGGGATTCGGCTTTTCTTGCACGTTTCCGTTGCTTTTCAAGTTCTTTCATCTCTTCCTGCTGGCTGGTATGAACAAAGCGGGAAACAATATCCGTGATCTGTGGTGTTTTCTGGTGCGCCTTGGTTATGGTTTCCTGAACACCAAGCAGTTCCTGACCTCGAAGCAGGCCAAATGCTTCTCCATTTGACTGCCAGCGATCCGCCCTTTGTTCAAGTCGTCTTAAAAGTGATTTCCAGTCATAATCCGTCTTGACGGCCGCGGCAATTTCCATGATCACTTGCGAAAATTCCAGCTCATGGACCCAGATATAATTACCAACGGACAATTCATCCGGGACCCTGAGTTTCATTTCTTTCCATTCAGACGGTGAAACAGGCTCAACTACGACCGGTATAAGAGTTTTGCCGAAATCAACGGCAAATTGGTATTCTTGAAGACAGATTTCAGATTCGGTCCAGTCTTTGTTCAGAAGGACAACAAAATTACCAGCATCCAGTATCCCTTCACGAAGGGCGTTATGCCATTTTTCAGCAGGCCCGATATTTAAACGGTCTATCCAGCATGTGATTTCATTCTTTCCCAACTCTCCAGTAATGCTATCGGCCATCTTGCATTGCGATCTTGCGTATGAAATAAAGATGTCAGTCATGAGACTTCCATTCATGTTCTATAAAGAACATCTAAATCACCGGCTTGCCCGGTGCATTTGACTTGTTGAAATCAAGTATCCTATCTTCTGGGTTCAAAGTAATTTTTATAGTTTCATATAGCGTGATCATCCATTGAGGTTCGTATCTAAGAGCAAATTTAGTTGTGATCGTCCCTAAGTCATGGGCATATTGTGTGTGTAAGAGACTTTTACGGGAAACGATAACCGGTTCGTCTACCATTGGAAATTGATCCGCAGCAATATCAATTACAATGTCGTTGTGTTCTAACCAATGATGAGAACCGTACCAATGGTTTCCATCTTCAATTTGCCCGCAGCGCTCCAAGAGGGGGTTAATTTGAATCTCCTCCACAAGAAAAATACCAAGAAGAGTGCAGGCTTCTGAGCAAGAACCATGTGGAAACTCATCCATTCGAAGATAACCTTCTCTCCCGACTGCTGTCTCCGATAAGTCTGCTTGTTCAATAGCTTTGCGAAAGTTGTTGGCAATATGGATAAGTTTTTTCTCTATTGTTCTCATAGATTTTTTTTCAAATTATTAAATCAGCGGTTGCATTGACCATTTTCTTTCGGCCATTTCTGTCTTAAGCAATATAATGTGCCAAACATTTGTCGTGTGATACACAGCACTGCTTACTGTTTGGGATGCCATATCAATTATTGATTGTTCATCATTTTTTTTATAGATCCTGTATAGATTAAGAAAATTGTTATTATAAGTTTCTTTAGCTATCTTCCAAAAATATTTATCAGATATTTTGATGGTAGTTGGCTTTGAAATATTTATGATCGATTTGTTTTGGAAACGCAAAATATCTCTTTCAACTTTATTGTGGAATTTGGACAATGAGAGATAACCCAAATTGTTAATATCAATATTATGACCGACATGAACAGGAGAGCATAAATCAGCAATATGATGACTTACGACCCCTAAGAACATACCAAGATTTTCTAAAAACTCTACTTCATTATAAGCGCCATCTAAATCTCCATTCAAATAATCATTAATAAACGAAATAGAACCCTCGGTATGATCGGATGCCCTTGTTATACAGCCATGATTTTTGCTGTCATTACTATCGACATAGCATCTATGGACGAGTTGTTTTGATTTAGAACCTGGTTTGATAGGTTCCCACATAATTCTAAATTCGTCTGATAAGGTTGCACCCGATTCAATACCACCCCATCTGGGGAACAAAATATGCCTCGCTGTTTGACTGAGAAATACTAATGAAAGATTTGCTATGAATATGTGGGTTTTACCAAGCATAAATAATTTTCGATTTTTTAATATTCAATATCTACAGTTTTCAGGCGTAGTCGCTGTGAACGCCTGTATCACCGGACGCTTAGCTGAATTTTGTATTAAAGTTGATGCCACCAAGATCACAGTATCTGCGCTATCGAAAATGCCGATGCGTTCCGGTGAATACTAATGTTAGATATTATTTGTTACGTTTTATTATTCGTGGTATAAGCATAGGTATTTCTGATTTATATTTTTCATATTCTTTTCCAAATATCTCTATGAGTAGTTTTTCTTCATGTTTGCATAGATAAATGTAAAACAAAATAACACCTACCCAGGTAAATGCTGCAATTAGTGAAAAAGAGAATATTAGTAATACAGGGTAAAACAAAATAGCTCCGAGATAAATGGGGTGTCGCACAATACTAAAAACTCCTTTTCGAATAACAATTGGTTCTTCTCTTACTTCAGCAAAAACGATGGTTAATCCTTGTTTCGCTAAATATATGCCGATAGATAAAACAATGATTGCTAAAGGAATTCTTATGTAAAGTGAGATATAATCAGAAGTCAAAATTGAATATTTTATAAAAAAGGAATCAGTTATCCACACAATTAGAAATATTAATAGAAAGATGACTTGTCCTATATCACCAAAAGTATGCTCCCCCGCAAGATCGTTTCTGTTTTCATGTTTTTTGAATATTTTTTCTTTTTCCATTTGATTCCTTATTTTGTCTAACTCATGATGATCACCGGTTTATCCTGTGCATTATTTTGTTATTAAAATTTTGCAACAAAAGTCAAAAGCCGATTTGACCCTTGTCCTAAAATCTAATTATTCAAAAAACAGAAGTTATTCATCTTCAATAAATTTATGTGCTTCCACTGGTTTATTTTCCTCTGTTGTAGGAGCGACTGATGGTATTTTAATATCGGCGCATATTTTTGAATCATAGATTTTCAGATTAGACAATAGCTCTTTGCACCTCAATTTTGTTTCGATGTCCGCTTGTTTTATAAAATTTTCAATAGCAGTTTCTACATGTAATGCAGGGCCACTTCCAAAGACTTGATATATCTGTCCATTATGCCATTTCTTTAAAGTGATATTTTGATTTATTAACATACCAGAAATCAACTCTCCCAATTTCTGACTCGATGCTTCTATATCTGATTGGGGAATGTTTAACGTAATTACTTTATTAATTATTGATGCAAACACAGAAATTTCATTAAGATAGATGTCGAAAAGACGGCCTGCCAGTGAACCAGTTGGGAGGTCAAATCCTCTCCTCCCTTCTTCGTCAAAAGCTTTACTGATGTCTGGCGACAGAGTAGTTCTTTGATGGATCGTATAATTATTTCCAACAATTTCTTTAATATTGTCGAGCAATTTATCCTGATCTATGGATAGAGATGTTTGGCAAAGCACGTTTCTTACTGGAATTGTATGTTTCAATGGTACATATTGAAAAGTGTTCGACTTTTGAATCTTAGAAAGGCTGAAGTTTTTGTATAAATAAGTTTTGTAAAGAGCGAAAATTTCATATTCTTGCCTCATGCCTTTGATTGCTTTTTTGTCAATTTTAAAAGTAATTTTTTGATCAGGAATGAGTTTTTGATTTTTAAAAATTTTACTTTCGCTAATACTAATAGAATTACCAGTGCTTATGGGAATTGGAGGTGTAACTGATAGACAGACTAATTCGACTGTAAATTCGCTTTTATTATGTACAATAAGGGTATGAATTATCTCGCCATCCATATTAATTTCGACAGAGACATATATTTTTTGGGCGAAGATTTTTATTAAGGGTTCATACATAATTATACTTTCTCTATTAAAGCATTTGTTCAGTTCACTGCATCGTTTAAACATAATGCGGGCTGCTCAGGGGCGCGCGGCGTTTTGCACGTCCCTTGCAGTAGCAAGGTTATGCAATGCTAATTTACGACGATTGCTGTTTGCCAATATTGTGCAATATTCTGAAATGGTATAGGCTGCGTAAAAAAGGACATTGGATCATTTATTAGAAGCATCGGCTGAATTCCAAATTGAGTAGGTACCCATTGCATTCCTCTTATTACAACGACATGTCCACTGTTTGGAGATGATTTAACAGCCATAATAATTGGCCGTCCAGAAACTAATGTATTATAAACAACCATGGGGTTTGCTGGAGGCTGTATGGAAGAAAACTTACCTCCGAATCGGGCGATCAACCATTGAATTTGTTGGAGATGACCAGTAACCAAACATTGTTGGGGAAAAGGATTTTGGCAACAGAAATTAGGGTTTGCTTTATTCGCCATTGCCACTAATGCACATTGAGGTGGGGTACCATGAGGGCCTTTGAGAGGTAGAATAAGTTGCTGAGCTACTGCCACCCAACACCAAACGGGAGTTTCTTGAGGGATATTTTGTATCCCTAAATCTATTGGTGGCGGGTAGTTTTGAGCATTAGCAATATTTACCATAAACACCAGAATTAAAACCTGTAAGATTTGAATAAATTTCATATTATCTCCTTTCAATGATGCCTTTCAACTATGCATAACAAGTAATTACATAGTTTCTATATATCATTCAATAATAAAAATTAATTTGACATTATATAGTATTTATTTTACTGTTTTCTAACTGTATATCATTAATTTTTTAATGATATTAAACACGAGGATATCATGATGATTCAAATACAAAAACAATTAATACAGCAGTATGATGCTTTGTTGGAAAAAGAAAATATTTCATTTGATAAACGAGATTATTATAAAAAGTGGTTAAGATATTACCTTGATTTTTGCAATAAGTATAATCATGATCCAAAAAAAGCTGATAGTTTACCCGGGTTTATCAATAAGCTGAGAGATAAAAAACAATCTAAATTGCAACAAGGGCAAGCTAATGTCTGATATCTATCCTGACTGGTCCAATAAAACTAATAATGATGCAGTAAAAGAGCAAATTATTTCATATGGTCAAAGCAAATCTGGCAATATAGACAAATGGGGGTCTGTTTATAATCAGCTAAATAATGAAATAAAGGTGAGGCATTACTCTCCTAAAACATTTAAGGCATATAGTAAATGGGTTATACAATTTCAGAAATTTGTACAGAATAAGCCTCTTGGGCAATTGTCTCCTGAAGATGTGAAACAGTTTTTAACTCACCTGACAGTTGACTTAAATGTTTCTGCATCTGCACAGAACCAGGCTTTTAATGGATTGTTGTTCTTTTTCAGAAATATTCTGAATAAAGAATTTGGTAAAATTGATGGTGTTGTTCGTGCAAAAAGAAAACCATATATTCCTATTGTTCTGTCCCGTGAGGAAATTGATCTAATAACAAGTAAACTCAGATACCCATATAATCTTATAGTGAAATTATTGTATGGCTGTGGATTGAGGTTGTCTGAATGTATGACCATACGAATTAATAATCTTAATTTTGATAATCGTATTTTAACTATCCATGATGGTAAAGGGTTAAAGGATCGTACTTTACCTTTACCTGAAATATTGCTTCCTGATTTAAAACAGCAGGTAAATTCTGTTAGAAAATTACACCTTAGAGATATTGAATCAGACTATTCCGGCGTGTTTATGTTTAATGCCATAGAAAGAAA
>JAGLLQ010000329.1 GCA_023140455.1 Desulfobacteraceae bacterium
CCTTGGTGAAGATACTAAAAAAGCAGAAACTGACTCTAAAGAAAGCCCGGAGACAGAACCGGATCCAGAAGAAGATGCAAAGCAGGAAAAAAAGACAAAAACAACACCAGATTCAGCAGATACTGAAGAAAAGTAAATTAATATTTAATAAAACAGTAAAACAAGAACTACTTGGGGGAAGCATATGGCGAAAGTCAGAATATATGAATTAGCTAAAGAATTGAATATGACAAACAAAGCTCTTATGGATAAGCTTGAAAACATTGAAGTTGAAGTAAGAAGTCATATGAGTTCTCTTGAGGATGAGCAGGTAAGTTTTATTAAGGAACAATTGTTTGGTAAAGTTTCTGCAGTATCAGATGTGAAAGTTAGACCTTCGGTTATCAGAAGACGAAAAGCTAAACCAGAGCCGACTGAACCTGATATTTCTCCTGAGCCTGAGAAAACAGTGGCTCCTGAAAAAGATGATGATAAAAAAGCAGAAAAAATTATTAAGAAGAAAGCTGTTAAAGAAGAGGTTGAAAAACCTGTTGCTAAGAAAAAACCTGCTGAAAAAGAAGTTTCCGTAGAGCCGGAAGAACCAAAAGCAGCTGTGGTTGAAGAAAAAGCAGAAGACAAAAAAGAAATAGTTACTGAAAAAGAAGTTGTTGCAGAACCAGAAGAACCAAAAAAAGCTTTGGTTGAAAAAGAGGTAAAAGAAGAAATTTTGGAAAAAGCAGAAAAGGTTTTACCGGCTGAAGAAAAACTTGAACCAATAAAAAAAGAAATTGACAAAAAAGAGCCTGTTGAAAAGAGCAAACCAAAAAAGAAGAAAAAGAAGAAATCTTCAGAACCTGCAAAAATTGTTAAAGTTGTGGATATAGCCTCTTTAAAAAAGAAACCTGATACCGGAGACGGGAAAAGGCGTTCAAAATTTAAAAAAGCAGAACCAAAGAAGGAAGCACAGCAAAATAAAAAGCAGAAACAGACAAAGAAAATAGAGGCAGATAAGCCAAAAAAACAATCCAAGCCAAAGGTTGCTTTTCAAGCACAACCGCCTGTTGGTGATAGTGAGGCTTCAAAGAAATCCAAAAGAAAGAAAAAAGATATTAGAAAACCCGAAGTAGAGAAAAATATCTTTGGTGAAACTAAACGAACAAGAAAGAAGAAAAAGAAATCTATTGTTGAAGGTGCAGCTCTTTATGAAAAAAATAAATATGGCCGCAAGCAATCTAAAAGAAAAGGCTCAAAAGTAAGAAGAGGGGATTTCCAAAAGACTGAAATCACAACCCCTAAGGCAATAAAAAGACGTATTAAAATAGATGAGACTATTGAGCTTTCAGAGCTTGCCAAAAGAATGGGGATTAAAGCAAATGAGATGATTCAAACACTTATGAAACAAGGTGTTATGGTTACATTGAATCAGACAATTGATTTTGATACCGCATCTCTCGTTGCATCAGAATTTGAATATGAGCTTGAAAAAGTAGCTTTTGAAGAAGGTTATTTGCTGGAAATTCAAAAAGATGGAGAGGATGAATCTAAACTACAACAAAGAGCCCCGGTTGTTACAATCATGGGACATGTTGACCATGGTAAAACTTCTTTGCTTGATGTTATTAGAAAAACAAAAGTTACTACAGGCGAAGCAGGTGGAATTACCCAGCACAT
Source organism: Desulfobacteraceae bacterium (assembly GCA_023140455.1). Next base: position 1,651 of record JAGLLQ010000329.1, read on the forward strand.
AGGTGCGTACAATGTGAAAACTGGGGGCGGAGATATTACTTTTCTTGACACTCCCGGTCATGCTGCTTTTACATCCATGAGAGCAAGGGGTGCTCAAGTCACTGATATTGTAGTACTTGTAGTTGCTGCTGATGATGGTGTTATGCCACAAACCATAGAGGCCATTAATCATTCAAAACAAGCTGACGTACCAGTTGTTGTTGCAGTAAATAAAATGGATAAAGAAGGTGCTGATCCAGCACGAATTACAAGAGAGCTTTCTGAGCACGAGCTTCTTTCTGAAGAATGGGGCGGTGATGTTATTTTTGTTGAAGTCTCTGCAAAAGCTGAAACCGGAATTGATACTCTTCTTGAAATGATCCTTCTTCAATCAGAAGTACTTGAGTTAAAAGCAAACCCTGACAGAAAAGCATTTGGATATGTTGTTGAGTCACGTATTGATAAGGGGAGAGGAGCTATTGCAACTGTTCTTATTCAACACGGCACATTAAAAGATGGCGAATCTGTTGTTTGCGGGCATTATTCAGGTAAAATCCGTACCATGACCAATGATCAGGGACAAAGAATAAAAAGCGCTGGTCCTAGTATTCCTGTTGAAATTGTTGGATTGAACGGAGTTCCTGATGCCGGCGATGAAATGATAGCAGTATTATCAGACAAGGATGCAAAACAAATCAGCGCAACCAGACTACAAAAGCAAAGAGCAAAAGAACTTGCTAAAAAGAGTCGTGCAAATCTTGAAAATCTATTCCAGAATCTAGGCAGTGATAAAATACAAGAGCTCAAACTGATTGTTAAAGCTGATGTTCAGGGCTCAATCGAAGCCCTAAATGATTCTTTAAGAGAGCTTGCACAGGATGAAGTTGATTTAACTATAGTGCATTCAGCTGTTGGTACAGTAAATGAATCAGATATTGCTCTTGCTGCTGTATCTGATGCAATTGTTCTTGGATTTAATGTACGCCCAGGTTCCCAGGTTCGGAATTTTGCAAAAGAAGAAGGTGTGGATATGCGGTTCTATGACGTTATCTATGACCTTATTAATGATATTAAATCAGCAATTGAAGGGTTGATGCCATCTATTTTTGAAGAGAATATCATTGGTAGAGCTGAAGTGCGTGATACTTTTTTTGTTTCCAATGTTGGTACCATAGCCGGCTCTTTTGTTATTGAAGGCAAGGTTGTCCGCGGTAAAAAGATTCGCCTCTTAAGAGATGGTGTTGTAAAATGCGACGGTGAGTTGTCATCTTTGAAACGCTTTAAGGATGATGCAAAAGAAGTTCTTCAGCAGTTTGAGTGTGGTATCGGTATTAAGAATTATAATGATATTAAACTCAAAGACATTATTGAGTGTTATGAAGTAATAGAAAAAAGACCTGGTGCAGAATAAACCGGCAATAAATAGAGAACAATAAGTTATGAAACCATATCCAAGAGCAGACAGGATTGGAGTGAAAATCCAGGCCGCTATCTCAGAGCTTTTAGTACAAAAAGCTCAGGATCCGAGAATAGAAATGGCAACAATAAGTAAGGTTGAAATGAGCAGGGATCTTTCCGTTGCCGATGTTTATTTTTCAGTTTTTGGCAGTGATAAGGTTGTTGCTGAGGCAAAAAAGGGATTTAAAAGTTCCACAAAATTTATAAAAAAGTTAATTGCGCCTAAGCTGCAGTTAAAATATATGCCTGATTTAAAATTTAAGCATGACAAGTCTTTTGCCTATGGTTCAAAAATTGATTCAATTTTACATGAAATTTCTAAGAAAAAAAACAAATCTGAACAGGAATGAAAAGCGGAATCCTACCAATTTGTAAGCCTGAAGGTCTTTCCTCTGCCAGAGTAGTTAGTTTAGTTAAAAAAATCTCAGGTGCAAAAAAAGTGGGTCATATGGGTACACTTGATCCTTTTGCTACAGGGCTTCTTTTATGCGGAATTGATAAAGGCACAAGAATTTCACAGTTCTTCCTCAATGGCACTAAAAAATACAAAGCTAAAATTTGCCTTGGAATAGAAACAGATACATTTGATTGCACAGGAATCATTGTACAAAAAGCTGATTCTTTAGATGCTATTTCAAAAGAGAAAATAATTGAACTTATTAATGAGTTTAAAGGACAACAAAAACAGATACCGCCAGCTTATTCAGCCTTAAAGCATAAAGGCAAGCCTCTTTATAAATATGCAAGGGAGGGTCGGAAGATATCAAAGCCTGCCAGAGAAATTGAAATATTTGAGATTTCAATTGAAAAAATAGAAATTCCTTTTATACACATTGATGTTTTGTGCTCTGCTGGAACATATATCCGGACAATTGCCCATGATGTTGGTAAAAAACTTGGCTATGGTGCCCATCTTGCAGCACTCTCACGAACAGAAACTTGTGGCTTTTCTTTAGAGGACTCTTTAGACTTAAATGATCTTGAGAAAATGGACACTTCAGAAATCGACAAAAAAATCATCCCCTTGACACAAGCACTTTTTTTTATGCCAGCACACATAGCTGATATAAAGCTTGAAAACAAAATACGATTTGGTCAAAAAATTGATTTTGATGATGGATTGCCTAAATGCGATGGGTTTTTAAGAATTCTTACCAAAACAGAAGAACTTGCTGCAATTGTGGAATATGATAAAACAAATTGCGAATTTAATTATTGTTGTGTTTTTTCAAATTAAGTGATATTTTAATACGTTATATTTATTGAAGTGGCATTTGCCTGGTTTTGATTTATAAATCTGGATGGAATATTGGATTATGGATCGACAAAGGACAGGAAAATATAGAATGCTAAAATAGTTATTTATTCCAAAAAGGAGTTTAAATTGAGTTTATTAGAAATGACAAAAGATGAAGTAGTTGAAAAGTACAAAATTCACGAATCAGACACTGGCTCACCAGAAGTACAAATCGCTATTTTCTCACATCGTATTACCTATCTTACCGAACATTTAAAGATACATAAGAAAGACCACCATTCAAGAAGAGGCCTTTTGGTCCTTGTTGGAAGGCGAAGAAGTCTTCTTGATTACCTAAAGAAAAAAGATGTTGAAAGATATCGTACAATAATAGGTAAGCTCGGAATTAAAAGATAGAAAAATGCAAAAACAGCTGTTTTCTAAAAACGAAATAGAAAACAGCTGTTTTTTTATCCAAAGGCGGCACATCAACAGCACTCTTATTAATAAATTCGTATGTTTGTTATCAAAACTCTTATTAATGAATTTTTTGATAATAAATACACGGGTTTATTTAGAGGATAAAGCTGAACTATATTATAGTTAGGTGGTACCGCCTTTATTATTAAGGAGTAGTATATGGAAAAAGTATTAAAAACAGAAATTAATGGTAAAGAATTCAGTATAAGCACAGGAAAAGTTGCAAAACAGGCAAGTGGTTCTGTTTTAGTGCAATATGGAGAAACTATTGTGCTTGTTACTGCGGTATCTTCAAAAGATCCAAAAGCGGAAATTTCTTTTCTTCCCTTAACTGTGGAATATCAGGAACGAATTTATTCAGCCGGAAGAATACCAGGCAATTATTTTAGACGTGAAATTGGAAGACCAAGCGAAAAGGAAACTTTGACAGCTCGGCTTATTGACAGACCTATTCGCCCTCTTTTCCCTGAAGGTTATAGTTATGAAACTCAGGTTATTGCAACTGTTTATTCAATGGACAAAGAAAATGAACCTGATGTGCTTGCTCTTGTTGGTGCTTCGACCGCACTTCAACTTTCTGACATACCTTTTGAAGGTCCTATTGCAGGAATAAGAGTGGGTAGAATTGATGGCAAGTTTGTTGCAAACCCTACAATAAAGCAGATGGAAGAAAGTGATATTAATCTTGTTGTGGCAGGTTCTAAAACCGGTATTATAATGGTTGAAGGTGGTGCTGAAACAGTTTCTGAAGAAGAAATTATTGATGCAATTTATTTTGGTCATACTGCAATGCAGCCAATT
>JAGLLQ010000033.1 GCA_023140455.1 Desulfobacteraceae bacterium
CTTCTTTCATCAAAGTTGCTGAACTTAAAAGAAAAGGCAAAGGAGATGAGTATATCCTCAAAAAATTTGGAGTCATACCAATTCCTCCAGGCTCAATTGTTGATGGCAGGATTGAGGATATGAAAACTATTTCAGAAGCGATTACAACTCTCTTTAAAACAAATAAAATAAGAGAGAAAAACGTCGCCATAGCAACTGGTGGTTATTCTGTTATTATAAAAACTATAAATATGGCCAGGGCAACTGAAGAAGAGCTTCAAGACCAAATTTATGCAGAAGCTGAACAATATATTCCATATGACATCGAAGAAGTAAACATAGATTACCAAGTACTTGGAGAAAGTGAATTTTCACCGGAACAGATCAGTGTACTTCTTGTTGCAGTAAAAAAAGATCTTGTCGCTGAATATATAGACCTAATTGATATGGCAGGATTAAACCCCTGCATTATTGAAGTTGATACTTTTGCTCTTCAAAACATATATGAAAGGTTGCCGAACATATCAGAAGATAAAATTTCAATGCTTATTGATGTTGGCGTGTCCAAAACATCCCTAAATATAGTCAGGGGGGGGTCATCTCTAATGATGCGGGATAATGCAAACGGGATAGCACAAATCAGAGATGAAATTGCAGCTGAGGCTGAATGCACTGAAGAAGAAGCTGACATAATACTTGCTGATCAAAAATCTGATTTACTTTCAGTCGATGAAATAAAAGAGATTACTCTTGGAGTCATAGATGAGTGGTGTGCTGATATTTACGGCATGGTAAGCACTTTCCGATCAAAAACAAAAGATGATGATGTAGAGCTTGTTTTCTTAACAGGTGGCGGTGCGTTAGTTAGCGGTTTTCCAGAAGCGCTTGCATCAGAATTAAACACAAGCGTCTCAATACTTAATCCATTTGAAGGTATCCAAATCGATAAAAAGCGTATGCCAAAAGAAACTGTCAATGAACTTGCTCCATTGGCCTCAGTTGCTATAGGACTTGGTTTAAGAAGGGTGAATGACAAATGATACGAATAAATCTCCTGCCATTCAGGGCTGCCCGTAAAAGAGAAAATATCCGGCAACAGGTTTCAATTTTTGTCCTTCTAATCATATTTCTTATTTTAGGACTTTCTTACTATAGTATTCATTTAGATAAAAAAATTAAAATCATTGAGACTAACATTTTAAGAGTTGATAATGAAATTGCTTTATACAAAGAAAAAGCAAAAAGAGTGAATGAAATAAAAAAAGCAATGGCTATCTATGAAAAAAAGGTAGGCACAATTAAATCTCTCAAAAGCAGACGAAGAGAAGTTATTGTACTTTTAGACAGCATGACAGAACTAATAATTCCTGAAAAAATGTGGCTGACTGATTTAAAAACTAATAAGACTACTGTTGAAATAAGCGGGATTGCCTTTGACCAGAAAACAGTTGCTGACTTCATGACAAAGTTAGGAGAATCACCACTTTTTGATAAAGACATAAGATTAAATAATTTAAAAATGGATAGTATAGCTAATGAGGCCACAGTACAAAACTTTATCGTAAGTTGCACTAAAACTGTTAAGCAAACTGAAAAGAAAACTAAAGAATGAGTGTCTTAAACAAAAAAACTGGTATAAAAACAGAAAATATAGCTCCAATATTTCAATGGGCGGGGGCGCTTTCCAGATTACAAAAAATTCTTGTCTTTGTTATAGTCTTTGCTTTAATAGGAGCTGGATATTATTTTTTTATTTTTAAACCAAAATACAAAAAGATAAATAGCCTAAATAAGACATTAAAAATAAAAAAAACTACTTTAGTGAAATATAAAGGCTTAGCAAAAACCCTACCTCAGCTCGAAGAAAAATTAAAAAATCTTAAAGAAGAATTAAACTATGCAATGGCAGCGTTACCTGATGAAAAAGAAATTCCGATCCTTTTAACTGAAATTTCACGAGCCGGGAAGAAAACAGGTTTAGAATTTGTAAGCTTTAAACCAAATGCAGAACAAATTAAAGAAGATTTTTATGCAGAGATCCCGGTAAGCATGCAAATTACTGGGAGGTTCCACCAACTTGCACATTTTTTTGATGAAGTATCCAGGCTTTATAGAATTGTAAATATTGAAAATATTGAAATAAAAAGTACCGAAGACATTAGCAGGCTTAACCTTTCCTGTGAGGCGGTGACTTACATGTTTGTAAATAAAAAGGTTGAAACTAAAACAAATGAAAAGGCTAAAAAGAAAGGAAAAAAATAAGCTAAACAATGAAAAACTTTAAAACGATATTGTTTCTTGCGACTTTACTCTTTTCGTTCAATTTATTGTTCTTGGCCTGTGATACTCCTCCTCCCAAAAAGATACAGAATAATCAGAACATAGTGACAAAAAAAATTGTTAAACCAGATCAAAAGAAAAACATTGATCAAACCAAAATACAACAGGATAAAAAGCCAGCCGAAGTAAAACAACCTGAGCCTGTGCAAAAGCCAGCCGAAGTAAAACAACCTGAGCCTAAAACGGATAACTACCAAGCCTCAAAACAAAATACTGATTCTAATAATTTATCAATTGACGAGAAGTTAAAGGATGACTTAGAAAAGGATAAATCAAAAACACTTTTCTATGTTTCTGAAGGAAAAATTGATCCGTTCCTCTCTCCAATGAAAAAAAATGATGAAAAAGAAAAAAATAAAATAGAAAATAGAAAATATACTCCCCTTGAAAAATTAGATCTCAGCCAATTGAAATTAGTAGCCATCATCAACATGCAACGAGGGAAAAAAGATGTTGCAATGGTACAAGAATCAAGCGGTAAAGGATATATGGTAAAGGTTGGAACATATATTGGCACTAATAATGGTAGAATAGTTGAAATTAAAAATGATGAAATCATTATAAAAGAACGTATAAAAAATTTTAAAGGGGTCTTTGAAGATCACTTAAAAAATATGAAACTTCAAAAAAAAAGTGACAGGTAAAAATATGCGACCATTGTTGAAAAATCAGTTTAAAAATATTTATTTGGTTATTGTGTGCTTTATTATCTTGGCAATTTTTCTTTTCCCTGGCTGCGCCACCAAAAAGAACCAAAATCTTCAAGATACTGATACAAGCACTAAGCCACTGTCGGAAGAAAAAATTGATATAAAAACTGCTGAGGACGTAAATGGAAAAAGCACTATCAAAGCAATAAAATTACTTCGAAAATCAAATTCAGTTGAGGTAATTATTGAAGGGAAAGGGGACAAAGAACTAAAGTATACGTCTATTAAACAATCTTTTCCATTTGGTATTGCTATATACCTGCCTGATACCAGCTTAGATGAAAATCTCAAATCTTTTGCACCGGAAACCGATGATATCAGCAATATCATTCCATCTTATGCAGACAAAGATAAAAAAACAGCAAAAATTGAAATTCTACTTAACAAAGATCTATCTTACGATATTGCAAGGAAAGCTAACATCTTGATAGTTACAATCCCCAATAACAATCAACTTGATACTATAAAAAAAGACGACAAAGCTACAAATACTAAAGCACTGCAAATCCCAAAAGGTATAGCCCAACTTTCTGATATTGAATTCAATGTTGAAGATGGAGGGAATACTGAATTAACACTTACCACTTCCCATCCTATTAAATATGATTTTTCTAAAGGCAGCAACGGCATACTATATTTAAACCTATACAAGACTAACATCCCAAGCAGACATAAACGCCCATTTGAAACAAAATATTTCAAATCAGCTGTACACCGGATTCTTCCAATACAAAGAATGAAAAATTCAAAAAATTCAAAAATTGAAATAAGTATGCGCGAGAAAGTTCCCTATCAGGTTGTGCAAGACAAAAATATAATCACAGTGCGTTTTGAGCCATCTAATATTGAGCCACCGAAATTCACTAAAGCAGAGAAAACCGAATCAAGCAAAATTGCAAAAAATTATAATGTCAAAACTCAAAGCTCTGAATTGATTCAACAACCTTCTAAAACCAATAACGACATAGAACCTATTGATAATTTACAAAACGATGAAATTTCAAAAATAGCAATAAGTGTATCTCAAGTTCCTTCTGTTAATAGAAATCAAATAGGACAAGCAAAAACAAATAGAACCAGCATTAATGAAAATGTATATACCGGCGAAAAAATTAAACTCGATTTTTATGAAACTGATATAAAAAATGTATTTAGAATTTTGAGCAGTATTAGTAACAAAAATTTTGCAATTGATAAAGACGTCACAGGAAATGTTACTTTAACTCTTGATAACCCAATTCCCTGGGACCAAGTACTTGACTTAGTGCTATCTATGAATCAATTAGAAAAAGTAGAACAAGGCAATGTCATTAGAATCGCAACGCAAACTACATTAGCGACTGAGGCAGAACAACAGCACGCTAAATTCGAGGCACAACAAAAAGCGCAAGATGCACAAAAGGCTTTAGAGCCATTAATCACTGAATATATTCCAATTAACTATGCTAATGCATCATCAGATATCTTACCGCATATAAAAAACATTTTAACTGAAGATAGAGGGACTGCAAGTGTTGATGAACGTACAAACATGGTTATTGTCACCGACACAAGAGCAAAAGTTGAAAAAGCCAAAAACTTAATCTATACATTAGATAATGTTACTCCTCAAATTATGATAAGCGCAAAAATTGTTGAAGCCAATAAAGAATTTTCAAGAGATTTTGGTCTTGGTCTTAGTTTTGGATTTGACGAAAACGTGGTCGAGCCGAATTCGAATGATAATTATGATGTATCATTAAATGCTCCTGCTACTTCCATCAACCCTGCCAATACTGGGAGTTTCACATTTAACAATCTATTGAACAGTGGTGTTTTTGGCCCTGGCAATGCATTTTTAACAGCCACACTCAATGCATCAGAATCAAAAGGTGACATTTCAGTTTTATCATCACCTAAAATATTAACCTTGGATAATAAAAAAGCGAAAATAAAACAAGGTCTTGAATATCCATATATAGTAATTGATAAAGATGGCAATGCAACAGTTGAATTTAAAGATATTGATCTTCTACTAGAAGTCACACCCCATGTGACCCCGGATCAACGCATTGCGATGGAAATTTTTGTGACCAAAAACGAAATTGCCGGAGAATTTGTTTTAGGTGTTCCTCCAGTTTCAACTAACGAAGCCACCACAACACTTCTTGTTAACAACAATGATACAATAGTAATAGGCGGTGTTCTCAAATCCTATCAAAAAGACACTAAATCTGGATTTCCTTTCCTCATGAACATTCCTTTATTAGGACGTCTTTTTAGAACTGATGCTAATATTAATGAAAAAAAGGAACTATTAATTTTTCTTACCCCAACTATTGTGCAATTAAAACAGAAGAAAAATGAGCTTACATCAGAGTAAAATTTAAAATAAGCAAATAAGTTACAATTGTTTAAGTCTGTTTTTTGCTTCTGGTATAAATTTTGATCCTTCAGGAGCAAGATCAATTACCTTTTTCCAATGTTGTTTTGCCTCAGAATATTGCCCCAATTTTTCATAGATCCTTGCTATATCATAATGAATTATTAAAGATTCTGGTAATTTGTACGAGGCTCTTTGTAATTTTGCAATAGCAACAGATTCACAATTTAGTTCTAAACAAACCGTTGCAAATCCATGAAGAGCTTTTGAATAATTTGGAGATTTTTTCAATGCCTGTAAAAAATAATCTTTTGCAAGATTATAATTTTTCTTACCCAAGTTTGCCCACCCTAAATTTGTAAGTGCATAATGAGGAGTAATATAAAGAAGACTATTCAAACACTGATTAAAACTATTAATAGCCTTATCCCACTGTTTTTGTTCAAGATATACCACACCAAGAGCATTGGCTGCCGGCATAAAATCAGGTTCTAACTCTAAAGCGTTTCTAAAATAAATTTCAGCAGTATTATATTTTTTTCTCAAATAATATGTAAATCCTATATCATATTGCAAGAATCGGTCATCTTTGATAGTTTTTTCCGCTTCAAGGAATTTCCCTAACGCTATGGAATACCTTTTCTGTCCAAAATAAGCTCGCCCTTCTTGATAAACCGCCTCAGCAATTTTTCTATTCTTTATGTTAGTTGTTGATGAGGATGCGCATGAAATTAATATAAGCAGACATAGGGCAGCAAAAAAAATCCTTTTCATAATTTAGGAGTCTCCTGGAAATTTATAAATTAATTAATAAATTTTATATTTTTATTTAAATTTTTATTTTTTAAAAATTCAATTGTTTCTTTAGATAACTTCTCTTTAGCAATGAATATTTCTGGTTCAAGTTCAGCTATGTATAAACCGTTTACAGTTAAAACCTTTTTATCTTTTAAGAAAGATGGATTACGTATGAATGCAACTTCAAGACGTTTGAGGAGTTTTTGTGTTGCTTTTATCTTCCCTTCCTCTGGTTTAAGAACAATTAAATCATTTCCTTGCTCTCTCATGGCATCAAAAGCACTGCCTTTAATACTGCCAAAATCAATTAAAAGATCTGGTTTTCCTATTCGTTTAACTCTGCCGACTACAGCGTTAAGCTGAATAGAATTAAACTCAAACTTAACATTTGAATCTTGTGTATACCTAAAACCAGCAATGGATAAAAAATTCTTAATAAAAAATTTAAAGTCTTCCAGAGGTAATTTATTGGATTGAGACTTTTTCTTTTTATAATCATTAATTGCTGTTGAAATTTTCTGAATTTTTACATTTTCCCAACGCTGCTTTAAAGCATTGACTAAACTTTCATTATAGGCATCCTCTGGAATTAATAGTATCTTTTGTCCATCTTCTAAACTTATCATTGGTGTTATTGAAAGATCAATTTTGGACATATTGTTGTTTTGATCTGGAAAATAATAATTGCCACTGGAAGAGAAAGTGCCTCCAATTAGTGAAGCATATTTTTCTAATTGGGTGCTTTGATATTCGTTTATTTTAGAAGGCGCTTTTCTTTTTTTACTGATTTTTGCTTTATGGACTCCCAAACTGCTTGCTTGCTTAGCAAAAAGAGCTTGGAACCAGGGTTTTGAAAGTAGCTTTGGATCAGGGAGAAGGATAGAAGAATCTTCATAAATAAGATCAATATTCTTTATACCTGGGTTTGAAAGCTTAAATGCTTTAATTCCTTGCTGAGTAATACTCCCATCTTTATGTAAAAATTGTTTATCAATCAACCTTGATACACATTCTCCCCTGTTCACCTTGTGTGAAATTACATATGGTTTAAACGTTTCAGGCACTTCTGCATAATTAATAACCGGTATCTGGACTATGCCTGGTTCTTTTTCTTTATAATCATCTTCTTTAATTTTTCTAAGAGGAATTAAGATGGAGGCGCCTTGTTCAATAACATCAACATTGTTAACCCCAGGATTAATGTTGCTGAAAATATCTATAAATAAAGGAAAATTTTCCGTGGAAATTACCCCTTTTCTTCTAAAAATTTTGTAAAGCCAATCGTCCTTCTGAACAACATAGGGTTCACATAAAATCTTTTCTCCTTTATATTCATAAACCTTATATTGTTTATAAGAAGTTTTAATACCGACTTCAGATGCTGTTACTTCCGGGACTCCGGTATATATGATGAAAAAAAACAAGAATGCAGTAATAGATAGAATAAATTTAGCTGAAATATTAATCATAATATCCCTTTTAAGTTTAATTTTTTGGCAATTTTTTGTGAAATATCAGTAACAAAAGTCTTTAATTCATCGGGCTTAAGCCTGTTCTCTTGCGAAGGAACTGGCATACCCTTATCAGGCATAACAAGAGAAGGTAAATTAATAAAGTCAAGATTATGTTGAATGTTGAATTCTTTAGGTATCTTTTGCTCAAAATAAAGGTTCTGAAAATTTGAAAATTTTAAAGCATGAGCAGTGGCATCAACAATGGCTGTTTCATTAGTTGAAACAATTTTCTTTTCTACTGCATCAGCAAGTCCCGCGAGGCATTCACCACCCTGGGTACAGGTGATATGTCCATTTTGGTTAGCCTCAAGATACCATTCCATAATAGATTGTTCTTTAACTTGAAGAAAAAAAACTCGTTCAGTACCTGCACATTCATTATATTTCTTTGTGAGATGAATAACCCTTGGCATTGAAACGGGGTTCCCAATCATGGCAGCCTGAGCAACGCTTGGCTTTACTTCAACTGGTTCAAACGCCCGGTTTGCTTCATCTTGCTGATAGTACTGGAATACTGGATCTGCATGCTCTGATTGAACTCCAATAATTTTTGGTAAAGATTT
>JAGLLQ010000330.1 GCA_023140455.1 Desulfobacteraceae bacterium
AATTCCATATTGCTTAAAGGCACCACTTATAACATTATCTGAACCTGCGAGTTTCCCTGTGTGAGAGCTGACAGCAGATATTGCTGTCTCAGTTCTACCTGCTTTTAGAACAACAACTGGTTTGGCAAGAGCTATCTCTTTTGCTGTTTCAAGAAACTCTCTGCCTTTTTCAATACTCTCAAGATAAAATGCAAGACAATTAGTTTTATCCTCATTGCCAAAATATTCTAAAAATTCAATCTCATCCAAATCACATTTATTACCTAAACCAATAAACGCCCGCATTCCAAAACCTGTATTACTTGCATATCCAAGAGCTTCAACGCCGACAGAACCACTTTGCACTATACAGGCAATCTGTCCTCCCGGATCAAGGGCCCTGTCCCCATGTTCCACAAATATTGTATCAATATTCTCGTCCGGTAGAAAAATACCCAAGGAATTTGGGCCAAGCAAACGTATTCCTGTTTTGTTGGAAATAACTTTTAATTTCTCTTCAAGTAATTTTCCTTCCTCTCCGGTTTCTCCAAATCCTCCTGCAACAATAATAGCAAAGGGTATATTCTTCTTTGCACAGGACTCAACAGCAATAACAGATGCTTTTGCTGAAATTGTTATGACTGCAAGATCAATATCATCCGGGAGTGCTTCTATATTTGGAAAAACCTTAATTCCAGATATTACTATTTCTTTAGGGTTAACCGGATAAAGCCTTCTTCTCGACTCTAATAACCTTTTAAAAATAATCTCTCCAACTTTACCCTTTGAATTTGATGCCCCTATCACAGCAATCTTTTTTGGATCGATGAGACGGGTCAGTGATATTTTGTCACTCATAATATCTCCTAGATTAATATTTTTGTCTTCTACTATATAATATATTTTTAAAAGTCAACAGAAGCAAAATAAAACTTTTATCAATCAAAATACAAAAAATAATTGAACAGCTTTATAGAAATGATTGAAAAAAAAATATAGTTGTTCTATTATTTAAATACTTTTGTGATTAAGCTATGCATAGCTAATAAACTAATTAAAAGTTTGGAGTCGTTCAATGAAAAATCTTAAAACATTTCTTTTTTTTATTATCCTTATTTTCTTTGCCGTTATTATTTTCCAAAACAATGAATATTTCTTTTCAAAACATTCCATGACCATAGATCTTAAAATTGCATCCTGGCAATGGACTATCCCTGAATTTATGAATATTGGGTATTTTGGAATTTTTTTCTGCCTGGGATTTTTAGTAGCCGGCTACATGGGATTATCCTCAAAATTTAAAGCCAGGAAAATAATTAAACAATTAAACAATGATATTAATTCATACCATGATCAAATAGTATCATTAAAAACAGAGCTTGATAAATTTAACAATGATCCATACATTAATAGTAGGTCAGAAAATGATGGGGCGCAATCTCCTGAACAGCCTCAAACAACATAATTTATTCAAGTTAACCTCCCTTTTTTATGACTGATACTAAAAATACTCCCATGATGGAGCAATATCTTTCAATTAAAGAAGAATATGATGATGCTATATTATTCTACAGAATGGGGGATTTTTATGAAATGTTTCATAAAGATGCTAAAAAAGCCGCTCCTATTCTTGAGATAGCCCTTACATCAAGAAATAAAAATGATGCAAATCCCATTGCAATGTGCGGTATTCCTGTTAAGGCAGCTGACAATTATATAGCAAAGCTTGTGGAAGAAAACTGCAAGGTTGCAATTTGCGAACAGGTTGAAGATGCAGCTCTTGCTAAAGGGCTTGTAAAAAGAGAAGTTGTTAAAGTTATAACCCCCGGGATGATAATTAATGAAGAGCTTCTTGATAAAAGTTCAAACAATTTCCTTCTTGCCTTATTTAATAATAATAAAAAAGCAGGGCTGTCTTTTCTTGATATTTCAACTGGTGAATTCCATACAACAGAGGTTGATACTGAAAATGGAAGAATCCCATTCTACTTGATAGATGAGGCATTAAAGACTGACCCAGGCGAGATTCTCCTGCCTCAGTATTTCAAAGACAACCCAGGCTACAACTATGTAAACAATACGTTTGCTAATAAAAATATTACCTATCTTGCCAAACACTATTTTGATCTTTCAGATGCAAGGCAGAACCTTTGTGATCAATTTAACACCAGAAGTCTTGAAGGTTTTGGATGTGACTCCTTTTCTTCAGGGCTGTCCACTGCCGGTGCAATAATATCATATGTCAAAGACACCCAATTTGCTAAAACAACACATATTACAAAAATTATTCCATATAAACTCAGCAATTATCTAATAATTGATAGCAAATCATGCAGAAATCTTGAACTTTTACAAAATCTTCAGACTCAAGATAGAAAAGGAACTCTCCTTGATGTAATTGACAAAACAGTCACAGCAATGGGTTCAAGACTGTTAAAAACCTGGATCAGATACCCACTCAGAGAAAAAAAGAAAATCGAACAAAGATTTGATGCTGTTCGCCAGGCAATGGATTCCACAAGCCTGTGTGAGTCATGTCAGGATCGACTCAAGAAAGTTTATGATCTTGAACGCCTTTCAAGCAAAATTTCAATGAAGCATTGTAATGCAAGAGATCTAACTGCTCTTAAAACTTCATTGTACAGCCTTCCTGTCTTGCTTGATCTGCTTAATAATTTTTCTTCTGAACTTCTCATTGGCAAAGATATTAAAGACTTAAAAAAAATAATAGATGAATTGACAAAACTTGCTGAACTAATTCACCGGGCAATAAGAGAAGATGCCCTGCCCGGTTTGAATGAAGGCGGCATAATAAATGATAAATTTAATTCAGACCTTGATGAACTACTTGAGATCTCAAGGAACGGTAAACAATGGATTGCAAAAGCTGAAGCTGAAGAAAAGGAAAAAACCAAACTAAGTTCTCTTAAAATCAAATATAACAAAATATTTGGATACTTTATTGAAGTTTCAAAGACCCAGGCATTATCAGTACCTGAAACCTATATAAAAAAGCAGACCCTTGTGAATTCTGAAAGATTTATCACTGATGAAATCAAAACAGTGGAATCAAAAATATTAAATGCCCAGGAAAAAAGAGCAGCTCTTGAATATGCTATATTCTGTGAAATAAGAGAAAAAATAACAAATAAAGTTCCCTTTATCCTTAAAGTTGCATCTTTTCTGGCAAGAATTGATGTCCTGCTAAGTTTTGCCAGATCAGCACAGGAAAACAATTATACTGAACCTGAAATCAACACTAAAGGCACTATATCAATCACTGAAGGCAGACACCCTGTTGTTGAAAAACTGGTACAGGGAGAAAGATACGTCCCTAATAACATTGCCATGGACAATGATAACAATCAGGTTCTACTCATTACCGGCCCCAATATGGCCGGAAAAT
>JAGLLQ010000331.1 GCA_023140455.1 Desulfobacteraceae bacterium
CAGGCTGTTTAAGCCAGCCATGGTATCTAAAACCCAAATATTGGATATGAATTAAATAATAATACTTTTCCATGTGATTTACCTCTTTGTGAGTCCGGCTAAACTTTTAGCATACAGATAGTTAATCTCTTTGCACAGTTGCACTTGTTTACTAAATGATTAACATAATAAACAGACCTTGATTTTAATTGCCCTTAACCAAAAACCAAAAAAGGGGGCGTATGCGCGTTCATACAATCATTGCTTTATCAATAGCCTTATTATTTAATCTTACTTCATGCCCGGAAGGAATGACAATGGATAAAAAAGAAAACTTAGCAAACGCTTATTTTGCAGGAGGATGTTTCTGGGGGGTTGAGTATCTCTTTGAGCATAAAGAGGGGGTAGTGTCAGCAACTTCCGGTTACATGGGAGGTTCTATAGACAACCCTACCTACTATGAGGTATCCCACAAAAAGACCGGTCATATTGAAGCTGTAAAAGTTGTATATGACCCTGCCAAAGTAAATTATGAAGAACTTACAAAATTTTTCTTTGAAATTCATGACCCCACACAGGAGAATAGACAAGGTCCTGATATAGGCGACCAGTATGCATCAGCCATTTTTTATGAAAATGAAGAAGAACAAAAAATTATCATCAAATTAATCAATATTCTTAAAACAAAAGGATATGAAATAGTAACAAAAGTAATTCCGGCAACCACCTTCTGGGATGCTGAAGATTATCATCAGGACTACTATGATAAGAAAAAGACGCAACCATATTGTCATGCTTACAAAAAAAAGTTTTAAAGGTGAACCATGAAAAATACAAACAAAATCCTGCTGTTCACTGCCCTGATTGTTGTACTGTTTTTGTCAGTATATTCATTTCAATTAAAACAGCAGGTTGATAATAATAAAGTAAAAATTGATAAGCTTGCATCCATGATCAACAGCGGCAGAGCAACATCCATGCAAAATTCCCACAAACTTGAGGAACACAACCAGGCACTTCAAAAACTTAATGATGATTATATATCACGCAAAAAGTTTGATATACATCCTAACTATATTAAATATAAAAAAACAATAACTGCCTTAATTGATAAACAAATATTTCAAATCGTTAATGAAAAACCTTTGCATAAAGGGACATGGATATTAACTAAAATTGAATTCCTGAATCCTGAATTTGTTTATGTAGAGTATGAAGACGGCCATGGCCTATCAGCGACTTTTATACAAATAATAAAGACTAAAAACAGTTATCAATTTGAAGCAATCTACTAAATACCAAATTGCTTTGTGTCAACCCATTCCATACTTAAAAGAGACCAGAAATCCTTTGCAAGTTTATTTAAGACATATTCGTATGGCAGCCAGCCGTAACCCTGATCCCCCCAGCCAGTTCCCCATGAATTGCGAATCAGAAGTGCTCCCTTTGTTTCCTTGTTACATTGTGTGTTGTTGATCTTTTTATTATCATCGTAACCTATTGCAACAATAGCATGACCCCATTCAGCCTGTTCTCCGGGACATGGATAGGGGATGTCGCCTTTTACATTTGAATTATTAAATGAAGGAAATCCCCAGAATCCGAACATGGAAGGAATTCCGGCAGCAAGATATTTTTTAACACTTGAAAGGACTTTATCAGACGGCACATTAGCACTTTGGGGATCATGGCAGAAATATTGAAGCGCCTCATAATTATCTGCTACGGCATAGACAAATGCAGGCGGTTCTTTATCAAAATCATCCACATTATATGCCCAGTACTTCTCTTCAGGTACACCGCAGAGACTAAGTGCACCCATTACATTTCTCAGCCATGCTCCTGTATCACCTGTCACTTGCATCAAATTACGGGTAGTTTTGTAAACAAACAGACGGGAGCCGTCAAGATACTTTCCCTTTGCCCTTTGCTGAAAATATTCTACAACACACATACCAGCGTGAGCTGTACACGAACCTATGCTCAACTGGTTATCTATCGGCGAACACCACTGTTTCAAATCAATTGACGCAGGTGTGGATAATGATCTGCTTGTCAATCCAAGTTTTTTAGAAACCTTTTTAATCTCCTTATGGTCCACAGAATAATCCCGCATGTCAGGAACTGGTGACAGCCATCCCGTTCCAAAGGTCTCATTTGTTTCAGGTATCTCAACTTTGTTGTGTAAAGGATACATGTTTCTTCCCTCCATTTTTTTAATTTGGCTGATATGATTTTGTTGGAGAAGGAGCTCTCCGCCAGCCTAACAGAACAGACCCTTCTTTACTTTCTTTAAACCTGCTAATCAATAATCACCTAACTTAGGATGTAAACAAGTAGATTGAGGTTATGGCAACGATCAAAAATGAATAAGGAGAGAGAATCGAATATTGTTATGAACTGTAGGAATAGTGGATCAGGATTAGTTCATGCACACAAGACATTTCTTCTATAGTAAATCTCTATAATACAAAATTATTATTATTTCAACTGAATTTTTTTATAAAGCCAGTTGCGCAACGTAAACTGCACCTTCAGATGTGCCACCGGCTATTGGATTATCAAATTTTATAGTGTGCGCCTCCACGTTTTCAAACACTTTACCCAATCGACTGGTAAAAGATTCATTTGGGAAACCATCTGCCCAGAGCGCAAACACCCCGCCAGGCTTCAAATGCTGCTTCAATTCCTTAAGCCCTTCCTCACAGTAAAAACGCGTGTTAGTTTGATGTAATACATTGTCAGGCGTGTGATCTATGTCCAGAAGGATAGCATCATGTTTCTTTATTGGGTTCTCAGGGTCAAAACTTTTCGAAACATCCCGGGACAAAGCAAAAAAGTCGGCATGAACAAGTCGGCAACGGGGGTCTGCAGTCAATGTCTTACCCAATGGAACAAGTCCATTTTGATGCCACTCAATCACTCCCTCTAAAAACTCCACAACAACAAGCGATTTTACACGCTTATCTTCCAATGCTGAAACAGCAGTGTACCCAAGCCCAAGCCCTCCGATCACAACATCAAGTTCCTTCTTTGTCAACGCGCCAAGCCCGAGCTTAGACAGCTGGGATTCTGCCTCATGAAACAGGCTTGACATCAAAAAATACTCACCAAGTTTCACCTCGTAGATTTCAAGCCCCCCGAGCTGAAGTAAACGACGGCGCCGCAACATCAGATCCCCAAGAGGAGTCTGTCGAAAATCTAATTCTTCGTAATTTAAACTCATTTTGTCCCTGTCCACATATCCTGACGGTTCTTAAAAGCAACTCTAACTTCCTTGTATACTTCTTCTGGAGATTTTTGCCAATAGATTCGTCCTCGTTGGATAAAAAGTTTATCAAGGAATTTGCCATTCTTCTCTTCAACCAATGTGCTGAATTTACCAGTGCGTTCTTCAGTAAGCCTGCTGTTACCGGTCATCAATAAAAATACAGATTTCCCTGCAAAATCATGATTTTCTACAAAAGACCATAATGGTGGTGCCGGTCTAAACCACCATGTTGGCGAACACAACAAAATAAGGTCATAGCGTGAAAGGTCTATAGAATCATGCAAAATGGGAGTTGTCGTCACTTCTTTGTCTGCGTGCTCTGATGCAAGCATTTGCCCTTTTATGTTTCTTGCATATTGAGGTGCTTTAATTTGCAGCATATCAGCATCAAAAAAACGGGCAGCTTCTCTGGCTGCTCCCAACGTGTTTCCTGTACGGGAATAAACTACAACAAGAGTATGTGCAGTCGTTGTAGAAACTCTTTTATAAGGAGGGCTTTCAACCCATGCAGTCTGTGTTCTGTAAAAATAAAGAAAACCGGCAGCTATAACCACCATTGCAAATCCTGCGATGAGCCACATTTTTTTCTTACCTCCAATCATTTTGCTTTTCCTAATTTATAATTAATCTTTTTTACATGGTTGGAAAAGATTTTGCGAGATGCTCTTCTAACCGTTTCAGATCACCTTCAACATCTGCATCTTTTAGCACATCATGACAGGAATTATGTATATAATCCATTTCAATATCTTGTGGTACCAGTAGCCTTGCCACTGGAATCGGAATCTGGTATTTCGTGACAGTGGAAGCCACAGGATTGCAGGTTGGTTATTCAAACCCATCACAGTTTAGCCACGAGTTTAAGAGTATGTTTGGTCTTGCACCCCGTCAACTTCTTAAACCCATGACTGCACCGCAATAATCTCTGCGAAACCTTTATACAACGAGACCTTTGAATAATCAGTCTGATTCCATTGCCTGTAACCCAATTTTTAACATTATAAATTCAGCTGGTCTTTGAAGTGCTACCCCGATCACGCATACAAACCGCCCTTGGGCAATATCTTCCTGAGTCATGACAGAAAGATCGCATCTTACAAAGAATGCTTCTTCAGGTTTTGAACCCACAAGCCCTTTATCACGCCATAGTTGGTAAAGAAAAGCCTCTATACATGATCTTACACGACTCCAAAGCTGTGCATCGTTTGGTTCAAACACGATCCACTGGAGACCTTTTGTTATGGACTCTTCCAGATAAATGATAAGGCGTCGCACATTAATATATTTCCATTCAGGATCGCTTGTACACGTTCTTGCACCCCAGACGAAGACTCCTCTCTCCGGAAACTGGCGTATAGGATTTATCATCTTCAAATTTAAAATATCTTGTTGCTGTTTAGAAAGATTGGATTCCGGTTCCAGTACTCCCTTGATTATCTTATTAGCCGGTGCTTTATGAACGCCTTGATTATTGTCAGATCGTGCATAAACCCCGGCAATATGTCCTCCGGGTGGAATAACTATTGGTTGATTGCTCAATGGATCTTTTACTTTTATCCAGGGATAATAAGTTGCGGCATAGCTTGAATCTACTGGCTTTTCAATAGAAGATGATCGTTGCCGGCTTTTCTGAATGTCGATAATTGCAAAGCGGTCTCTCATCTGCTCGCAGTGTTTCTTTATTGCAGTGGTTAAAATGTTTGCTTCTGTTTCAGAGAGCATATGAACATCAGGCACATAGACAATATTAATTTCATCAATATCACAAAATCCTGACAAGCCTCTATTTATGAAATCCCCGGCCTTTATCTCATTCCCTCTTGCAGGCTTAATCCTTCCAATAAAACATCGTTTCCCTCCATTAAGAAAAAAGCCTTCAACTGCATATGTTAGATAGGAATCCTTTAAATAGCCTCCATACTCAGTGCAGTACTCCTGAAAACTGTTAACTGAACAGATCTCTGATCTACCTTTTTCAGTTAAACCCAGCATTCCTAACGTACTGGTGCCAACCCCAACAATCGCTTGATTAACATTAGAGACCTCATTAATATAGATTGCCGGATTAATATACTCAGGCATAATAAACCTCGCTTGATCAGAGTTCTACGCTATTTAGCTGGTTTAGTTCAAATTCAATCGGGAAATTCGGGTTTCTTTTTTTCCATAAA
>JAGLLQ010000332.1 GCA_023140455.1 Desulfobacteraceae bacterium
AATTTTCTTCATTATATGTTTCCATGGGCAAATTTCATATACTCATAAAATAACAATCCTGCTTTTATAGTCAACTTAATTAAATTTTAACACAGAACTATGTTCTATTTTCCTTCTTGACTTTTTCTGTGTCCATGGATAAAGGATAATAAAGCTTGGCTTGTCAAAACGCCTATAATATAAAGGAAATAAATTCCATGAGCCACATATTTGAAAAAGCTTCAATTGCCGGTATAAATTTAAAGAATAGAATTATAAGATCTGCAACACATGAAGGCCTGGGTGACGAGGATGGATATCCAAGAAAAGAGTTGTCAGATATCTATCAAAAACTTGCACAGAATAATGTCGGTGCAATACTTACAGGATTCACATGTATACAGCAGGATGGAAAAACCCTGAAAAATATGCGGATGCTTGACAATGACAAGTATATAGATGATTACAAAGCACTGAATCTAAAAATGAAAGAATATGACACACCTATGATCCTTCAACTGGCTCATGGAGGTGGAATGTGTTCACCAAAAATTTCCGGAAAAATAGCCGTTGCACCATCTTCAATCAAACTCAGGGATTATCCAACAAAACCAAGGGAATTATCTGAGCAGGAAATAGAACAAATTATCAATAATTTTGTTAAAGCCATTGAACGTGCACAAAAGGCAGGATTTGACGGAGTACAACTTCATGCTGCGCATGGTTATTTGCTTTCACAATTTATTTCTCCTCATTTTAATAAAAGAAAGGATAACTGGGGTGGTTCCACAGAAAACAGAGTCCGGATTGTCACAAGAATTATTAAAGAGGCAAAACAGAGTATTGGGGATTATC
Organism: Desulfobacteraceae bacterium; assembly: GCA_023140455.1. The sequence continues at coordinate 835 of JAGLLQ010000332.1, forward strand.
CAGTATTGGTCAAAATGAGCTCGTATGATAATTGTAAAGACGGTATTAAACTTAAAGAAGGAATTAAAATAGCGCAAATGCTCCAACAAGCAGGTTGTGATGCTATAGAACTATCATGCGGTGGAGGTGATGGGTTCAACAGTGTGAGGGTCCCAAAATTGCCTATGGATGCTGTTTTCAAACTGGTGCCCAAGTATAAAAAAATGCATCCATTAAAGAAAAAACTTTTAACACTTATATCTCCTTTAATATTTAAAACATACAAACCCTTACACAATTACAACGTGGAAGCAGCCAGGCAAATAAAAGAACATGTTGATTTACCATTGATTGTTGTTGGCGGCATAAGACGCATTGAAGATATAAAAAATGTCATTGACAATAATATAGCAGATTATGTTTCAATGTCCCGCCCATTCATTATAGAGCCCGGCATCGTTACTAAATTCATTAACGGTAAACAGGATACTTCTCGTTGTATCGACTGTGGTTATTGCCTGATAGGGATCACTGCAAATCCGTTAAAGTGTTATTATGGGAAATTACCCAAATAGATTAATCTATTATTTTCTCCATGGGCATATTTAAAAACATTATATTTCTATGGCTGCTGAAAACCCTCCAAGTATGGCATTATTTATTTTCCCGGGTGTGACACAATCCCCAATCGCGGTAAAACTGATTCCCTGATTTTCCAGTTGTTTTTCAATATCCTGAACAGGCATGGAGCCTGATGCCAGTATCACATTGTCAAACTGCTCTTTAGTTTTATCACCGTTATTTTCAAATTCAACAACTCCGTCTTTAATAGAAATAACCTTTGTGCTGGTTTTAATCTTTACTCCATGTTGTTTCAGGTTGCCCATCAAAACCCATTTTGTTGATTTGCCTATATCCTGCCCCACCTTATCCAGCATTTCAAACAGTGTCACCTTTGAAGATCCATTGAACATATAATGCTTGAGCCGTTCAAGTTCCATAGCATCATAGGTCACAAGGAAATGAAGCATGTCCGGCGAAAGAGTACCTTTTTTGGCAATAGAAAAAGCAGTTTCAAGGCCAACAGATCCGCCACCAATCACAGCCACATTTTTCCCAAGACAAGGGCTGTTTTTTAATACATCCCAAGACGACAATATGCTTTGATCGTCTGCCCCCTTAATTGGAGGAACAATGGGTTTGGCTCCCTGGGCAATCATCACGTGATCCGGATTTATCTTTTTGATCAGATCAAGATCAACTGGTGTATTCAGGTGTACTGGAATCTCATATTTTTTTAACATAGCCCTGTAATATCGAATATATTCAAGCAATTCTCCTTTATGGGGAGGAGCTGCTGCAATCCAGATCTGCCCTCCAATATCTTCAGTCTTTTCATAAATTTCAACATTATGTCCTGCCTTTTTTGCAGTGATTGCCGCTTCAAGGCCTGCGACACCTGCACCCACCACCATAACATTTTTAGGGCTTGCAGACTTTACAATATTCCTTTCTCCTTCAAACCCGGTCCGCACATTGCCGATACAAGATACAGGATGCCCGGAAAACAGCTCATCAGTGCATCCCTGAGAACAGGCCACACAGGGCCTGATTTCTTCTGGTCTGCCGTTTTTTGCTTTTTCAGGCCAGAAAGGATCGGCAAGCAAAACCCTGCCAAGGTTAACCATGTCTGCCTGGCCATCTTTTAAAATCTGTTCAGCGTGATCAGGTGTTGCAATTCTGTTGGATGCCATAACAGGTACTGACACGGCCTGTTTGATATTCATTGCAAGATAAGAAAACCCGGATCTGGGAAGTTCCATGGGAAGCTGAGGAATTTTTGACTCATGCCATCCTCCGGTAACATTGATCACATCAATACCAGCTTTTTCATAGACCTGGGCAATCTTTGGTGTTTCAGTATCTTTTACACTTCCGGGAACAAAATCATTTCCCGCCATCCTGATACCAAGGGGGTAGTCGGGTCCTACCTTATCCCGAATCATTTCTATGATCTGTTTTGGGAACCTTACCCGATTTTCAAAACGCCCGCCATATTCATCTTTTCTGGTATTTGTCAAA
>JAGLLQ010000333.1 GCA_023140455.1 Desulfobacteraceae bacterium
AAGAGAGTTAACAATTGAATAAATTGTCAGCATCTCTGATATAGCAGAATAATCCCTTAAAGTTCTGATATTCTGATCAAAATCCACAAAAGCTCTGCCATCATCGGAAATAAATAAAGCATTAACTTTTGTTCCAACAGGAACAGTTTCTTTAAGTTCCTGAAAAGAAGGTCCCTTTATTAAAGCCTGAATTATAGCAAGCCCAAGTTCATGAGGGTCAAGCTCTGCAGCAAATTTTTGCTCAACAGATTTTAAATGTCGGCCTTCTTTATCAATAAAATAAAGATAGCCTTCAAAAAGCTGCTGCTTTAATTCCTGCTGTCCTGAAGCATCCTGGCATAGACCAACAGCTAAAATAAAAAAAAGCAGACAAGTTAATCCATGTTTCATAGTTATTAGCCAAGAATCTATAATAATTTGAAATAATGATTTTTACAGTATCAACTCAATAGTGTCAAGATAATATCTGCAACATTCAAACTTTGCATAGGCATGAAACTTGACTCCATTATAATTTCTATGATACTTTATAATAATTAATTTTACTAATTAAAGTATAAGCAAATCAATTCCAAAAAATTTTAAACAGTGCCAAATGAAAAATATAATTATTTTAGCGATTGTTTTTGGTGGATTGTTTTTCCTGTATCGTTCCTGCACTCAAGGTTATACAGACTATGCTTTTTTTGTTCATGTGAAAAATGAAGCCGCCTTTAAGACGATTTTATCAGATTCCGACACGATCATTGTTGAACATGGAAGAAGGCTTACTGCTGATATTATTTTTATTGATCAGGAAATTGATAAAGGGGATGGTCCGGATAAAGGTCTCGTGAGATGGTATGTTTGTAGCGGGATTGACTGTGATGAGCGCTGGCAGCAAAGCTTTTTAATAAGAAAGTAATTCAGCCATGGATGACTTTGATACAAAAAAAATTCAGGAATACAATCAATATAATCCAGTAACAGTGCAAACAGATGTAACACTGGATATTAAACAAAACCAGATAAAATTATTTTATCTGGACACTGAAGAAGTCCCCCGGCTGTTAGTCGTTGATGAAAATCAACAGAACATCCCTCCCCATAACCATGTTTACATCGGCACTGGCTGTACTGATTCTTATCATTCTGAAGATTGTTCAAACGAATATCGCCAGGCAATGGACAAGGCAATCTCTTATGGGAAAAAATATAACCATGCCATTGCAAAACATTTTAATTTAAAACTCAGGCAAAGTTCAGAAACAAAACTAACTCCTACACAGGAATTTATTTACGGCAATTCATCCAATTGGGATGGTGTTAAAATCGAGCTGAGCGATATACAAGCTCTTTTCGGGGGCAGGAATATCTTGATTGATGGCAGCGGTTATATATTTGTTCAATCAGTACGACCGAAGCAACAGGGCCTTGAACAAAAAAACTATACCTTTGTTTTAGAAAAAAATGAGATAAAAAAAATATTACAAACATTTATTGAACAAGATTTTATTTCACTCAAAGATTCAAGAGAGATGGCACCTCCAGACCAGGCAGACCCTGAAATTATTCTGACAAACTCCCTGGGGCATAAGCACAGTGTTACAAGCTGGGACCCGCCCCTGCCCGGTGACAACAATTCCGCAAGCAACCGCTTCCATGCTGTGTATCGGACGCTTTTAAGGCTTGAGACAAAAGCCATAGAAACTTGTAAACCTGTCAATTCAGCACCATATAGCAACAATAATTAAAATATTGAAAAATTAACTTCAGAAAAGGAGAAAAGGCATGCAGAAAGAAACCAATGCAATTACCTTAATTGGAATATCTTTAACCATATTCTTTTGTGCATTATTTTTAGCACTTCCACAAAATGCAATGGCCAAATCAAAACCATCACCCATTGAAGGTGTGAGCTATAATGTTAATGCATCAATGTTAAATAATATAAAACCGCTGATTGGGAAAAAAGTATACATACATCTTGACTCCGGAGCAACTTTCTCTGGTTTTGTAAAAGAGATAGGCAAACATTTAATTCATTTGGAAAAACTTGATAGAAAAGACTTTTTTGATGCCTTGATTCGTATTGAAAAAATCATTGCAATAGACACTCAGTTCAGGAAATATTAACAACCCTGATAGTTTATATTGTTTTTACATTAAAGTTTTATCCTGCTAATATTGATCAATAATGAATCAAGATCTGGTTTTAAAAAAAATATTTACCCAGGGCCGAAACTTATTGTTAACTCGACACATATTGCTGCACCTAATTGTAATGCTTATTTTTTTAACTATACCATTTGGAACAGCAAACGCTGCACAATTTAGACTCCTCAATGAAACCTATAAACAAGGCAATAATTTTAAAGCTGTTGCACAGGCATATCAAAAAGGCAAACCACTCTTTAAAAATGGCAAGCCCATTCTGGGATATGCTTGGAACTACGATACTGCTACAGATTCTGTTAAAGCTGCAAAAGCCTATTGCAGGAAACTAACCCATGATTATTCAGGCGATATTCAATACAAGATTATATTTACAGGATTAATTCCTGTCCCCCAAGAGGTTGATCTTAATACCCTAATAATAAAATATGAACAAAAAATAATCAATGACCTGAAGATTGAATTAGACCGAACAGGCAACAGAGAGTTAATCACCAGGCTTTCCACCATACTCCAAAAAACAGGAAACTATAAATTATCAGAAGAGTTGCTCTTTGATCTTGCCATGGGAGGCGAACATCTTGCCCAGAATGCATTGGCATATCATTGGGCAGAACTTCGTAAGAATCTTCCAATAGCACTCTCCCTTGTAAATACTGCGATTACTAAGGACCCAAAATTCTTTTCTTATCATGATACCAGAGCACTGGTTTTATTCCGTCTTGGCCGTAACAAAGAAGCTTTAAAAGCTTCAGCACGTGCAGTGAGCCTAAACGCACATCCAATTGCACTTGATCATTATGGTGATATTTTATGGAAGACAAATAATAAAGCAGGAGCTGTTGAACAATGGGGAAAAGCCATCATTGCAAGTAAGGATATCCTATTTGTTCAGCGATTACGTTTTAAAATTAACAATGGAATGATTCAAGATATTATTTTTGAATAAATTTGTATTGTTTACTCTCCTTTTGGAGTGAAAACAAAAACCACTTCCCTGTTAAAACTATCTTTTCCTTTCGCAGTTCCGCTGTCTTTTAAAGGATCAGTAAGGGTACCTGATGCTTTAAACCCATCTTGACATTTAATCTTCCACAGATACTCTTTATTACTATTTAAAAGCCATTGACCCTTATAATCTCTGTTCTGCTCTTTA
>JAGLLQ010000334.1 GCA_023140455.1 Desulfobacteraceae bacterium
ACAGATATTGTTGAAAAAGAGATGTATACATTCCCTGATCGAAAGGGTGATAAACTTACATTAAGACCTGAAGCTACAGCTTCAATGGTTAGAGCGTATGTGCAGCATAAAATGTATGCATCTGATCCTGTGAGAAAATTTTTTACAATAGGGCCTATGTTCAGGAGGGAGCGACCACAAAAAGGAAGATATCGACAGTTCTATCAGATTGATGCAGAGATTTTCGGTGTTGGCGCCCCATATGTAGACAGTAATCTTATATTTTTGCTCAATGAATTGTTCAGCAGGCTTGGGCTTACTGATCTTAAAGCGCATATAAATTCTCTTGGCTGCCCTGAATGCAGACCTAATTTTCAAAAAGCACTTTTAGATTTGCTTGAATCCAAAAAAGAAGAGCTTTGTACCAATTGTTTAAGGCGGAAAAATACAAATCCTTTAAGAACTATTGACTGCAAAGTACCTCAATGCAGAGAAGCTTTGAAGAATGCTCCTTCAAGCCTGGATTTTCTTTGCAGCGAATGTAAAGAGCACTTTGACACAGTTAAAAGAACCCTTACAAAACAGGGTGTTGAGTTTATAGAAGATAAAACTTTGGTCAGAGGTCTTGACTATTATACCAGAACAGCCTTTGAGATACAGACAAAAAGTCTTGGCGCTCAAAGTGCAGTTGCAGGTGGAGGGCGGTATGATCTGCTTGTAAAAGAGATGGGGGGACCTGCTATTCCGGCAATTGGTTTTGCAATCGGATTTGACAGACTTGTGGAAGTTATGGAAACCCTTGATAAAAGTGTTGATGATGAGTTACTTGATCTTTTTATTATTGCTTTGGGAGATCCTGCCCTGGAATCAGCCTATTACTGGTCAACCGACTTAAATCTTAACGGTATCAGGACTGAAGTTGATTATAGAGGTAAAAGCTTAAAGGCTCTCATGAAAAGAGCTGATAAGCTTGGCGCAAGACATGTTCTAATTGCCGGAGAAAAAGAGATTAAAGAAAAAGCTCTTGTTTTAAGAGATATGAACACAAGAGAGCAGGTAACAATAAATTCTGACAGCCCGGTTAAAGACATAGTAAAAATTATAAAAAAGAATGATTAATTAAATAATAGAGGAATATACGTGACTGATTTATTAGGAAATATGAAACGGACCCATAATTGTGGTGAATTAAGAGCAGAAGATATAGGCACAGAAGTTGTACTGATGGGATGGGTGCAGCGCCGCCGTGACCATGGTGGTGTTATTTTTGTAGATTTCAGAGATCGTCACGGTATAACACAGATAGTATTTAATCCTGAAATAGCTGAGGAAATGCATAAAAAGGCGCAGGAATTAAGAAGTGAATATGTGCTTGGTGTAAGGGGCAAGGTTGAGAGCAGACCTGATGATATGCTTAATCCAAACATGGTTACAGGTGCAATAGAGATTCTTGTTGAAGAGCTTAAGATATTCAACAAGGCTGAGACCCCACCTTTTCAGGTTGAAGACAGAATAGAAGCTTCTGAAAATATTCGTTTAAAATACCGGCATATTGATTTGAGGCGGCCACGTCTTCAGAACAATATGGTGATAAGAAGCAAGGTCGCAAAAATAATAAGAGACTATTTTGACGATCAGGATTTTCTTGATATTGAGACTCCGGTTCTTACAAAAAGCACTCCTGAAGGAGCAAGAGATTATCTGGTCCCGAGTCGTGTATGTAATGGTGAATTCTTTGCTCTACCTCAATCCCCCCAGCTTTTTAAACAGATGCTTATGATAAGCGGGTTTGAGAAATATTATCAGATAGTCAGATGTTTCAGGGATGAAGATTTGAGAGCTGACCGTCAACCTGAGTTTACCCAGATTGATGTTGAAATGTCATTTATTGATGAAGAAGATATTATTAAGGTTGCAGAAGGGCTTGTTCAGAAAATATTCAAAGAAATAATGGGTATTGAGCTTGAAAGTTCTTTTAAGAGACTGACCTATGATGAAGCCATATCAAGATATGGTCTTGACAGACCTGACTTGAGATTCGGTCTTGAACTCAAGGATATTTCCGATATTGTAAAAGATGCAGATTTTAAAGTTTTTGCAAATATTGTGAAAAAGGGCGGGCTTGTAAAAGGAATCAATGCAAAAGGCTGTGCTAACTTTACAAGAAAAATAATTGATGAGCTGACTGAATTTACATCAATCTATCAAGCAAAAGGACTTGCCTGGATTAAAATAAATAAAGATGGATGGCAGTCACCAATTGTAAAGTTTTTTTCTGAAGAAGAAAAACAGGCTATGAAAGAAAGACTTGATCTTGAAGTTGGAGATATTGTCTTTTTTGTAGCTGATAAACCCCAGATTACCAATGAAGCTTTAGGACAGTTAAGAAATGAACTTGCCAGACGCCTTGAGCTTGTCGATAATAAAGCTGAAAATAAAATTTTTGAGTTTGTATGGGTTACACATTTTCCTCTGGTTGAATATGATGAAGCTGAAAAAAGATATCAGGCTCTTCATCATCCTTTCACTTCTCCTGTTGAAGAGGATATTGATAAACTTGAAACTAACCCTGCCCAAGTTAAATCAAGGGCATATGATATTGTATTGAACGGAGTAGAAATCGGTGGTGGAAGTATCCGTATCCATTCTGATAAGTTACAGAAACAAGTCTTAAAGATGCTTGGCATAGATGAAACAGAGGCAAAGGAAAAATTTGGTTTTCTCCTTGATGCCCTGGTTTCAGGAGCACCGCCCCATGGTGGTATTGCTTTTGGTCTGGACAGGCTTGTAATGCTTTTATGCGGAGAAGATTCCATAAGAAATGTGATTGCATTTCCAAAAACCCAGA
>JAGLLQ010000335.1 GCA_023140455.1 Desulfobacteraceae bacterium
TCAAAGCTATATTTTTTGCTTTTTGGTTAAGTATTTTAAGTTCTTCGACTGCTTTTGAAAGGTCATCATGATTTCTAAAGATACCAACTTTATCCATCATTATTTTCTGCATTTCTTTTTTAAGCTTAAAAGGATTTTCTCCTTTATCACGGTTTAGAAGATCTGAAATCTTGGCGCTTTCCTGTTCAAGAAAAAATTCAACAGTTTTTGTGTTTATTTTTAATTCAGTATCAGCACAGTGATCTGCAACATATTCTCCAATCAGCATGCCTGCTACAACTGTTTCTGCAACAGAGTTCCCGCCAAGCCTGTTAAATCCGTGCATATCCCAGCAAGCAGCTTCGCCCACAGAGAATAATCCTTTAAGTCCAATGCTTTCTCCCTTAAAGTTTGTTTTTACTCCTCCCATGGAATAATGCTGGGTGGGTCGAACAGGGATATAGTCTTTAACAGGATCAATACCAAGGAAATAGTGACAAATTTCATCAACTTCTCTTAAGTTTTTCCTTATATGTTTTTCATCAAGTAAAGTTATGTCAAGCCATAGATGGTCACCATATCTGGATGAAACACCTTTGCCTTTTCTCATGTGTTCAATCATACGCCTTGCAACAACATCTCTTGAGGCAAGTTCTTTTTTTTCAGGTTCATAATCAGGCATAAACCTGTACCCGTCTTTGTCAAGTAGAAGTCCACCATCACCGCGGCAGCCTTCAGTTGTAAGGATACCAACCGGAACTATTGCTGTAGGATGAAATTGAACAGCTTCCATATTACCTAAAGGCGCAAGGCCAGTTTCCATGGCAATCGCTGTGCCTATGCCTTCAGAAATAACAGCATTGGTTGATACAGCATAAATTCTTCCATAACCACCTGTGGCAACGGTAGTTGCCTTGGCAACATATGCACTGAGTTCTCCTGTAATGAGGTCTCTGACAATAGCACCTTTACAAACACCTTCTTCATGGATAAGAGCTACAGCTTCTTTTCTTTCATGGACAGGAATTTTAAGTTCAATTGCCTTGTTGTCCATTGCATAAAGCATTGTATGACCTGTTCCATCGGATGTATAACAGGTTCTCCACTTTTTTGTACCACCAAAATCCCGGGAATTAATAAGACCGTGGGCTTCATTACTCTCAGTGATGGTGACTTTTTTTCCGTTTATTACAACCTGCCTGTCACCTCTTTGTACTCTGCTCCAGGGAACCCCCCAGGCAGTTAGTTGACGGATTGCCTTAGGAGCAGTGTTAACAAAGGCTCTTGCAACATCCTGATCACAACCCCAGTCGCTTCCCCTTACTGTATCTCCAAAATGTACATCTTCATCATCGCCTACACCTTTTACAGAGGCACCGAGACTTGCTTGCATGCCACCCTGGGCTGCTGCTGAATGGGATCTTTTTGCAGGTATTAAAGAGAGAACAATTGTATCATATCCTCGCTGCTTTGCTGCTATGGCAACCCTGAGTCCTGCAAGGCCTCCGCCTATAACAAGTGAATCAGTATATATAACTTTCATCAATTACCCCTTAAGATATTATTGTTCGTTCAATGGCTGTTGGAATTATTGCTGTGCCGATTTTCTGGTTTTTATCTTTATTTTTAATACCAATAAGGATAAACACAATCAAAGATAGAATTCCCAGTACAAGAAAAAACGCTGTTAAAGTCTTTTTCAGTTTTTTTAATTTGGCACGCCCTTTTTTTGCATCTTTGCCTGTGAGCCAGCCCCATTTCATGCATAGTCTGTATAGACCTATAGCTCCATGATATTCTACTGCAACAAGTAAGATAAGATATAAAGGCCACATATTTGAGATTGCAACTCTCTCAGCTGAAATATATGGATCAATTTCAGGATGTGTAAGCATTACATAAAGATGTACCGAGCCTGCAAAAAACATGATAAAGCCGGTTAATGCCTGATAAAACCAGAGGTTTGTATCTTCATGGTTTAAAAGCTTCATCTGCGATCTTACAGCTTTGTATTGTTTATATGAGCTTGGAAATTTTCTCATTCCCAGTCCCGCATGCAGTATAAATAAAGAAAATATACCAAGTACAGCCAAAACAACTGCAATCGGGTATCCTTCCCCTGTTGGTGACAGGAAAGCAAGTTCCATCATATTTGCTACAAATTTAAAAGAACCCGTTCCAAGCAGAATGCTTGAAATAAGGAGCATGTGAACCCACATAAAAAGGCCCAGCACAAGACCTGTCCCGCTCTGGGTGAGGTCAAGCCATGCAGGTATCCTGCTCTTTTTTGTTTTGTTATCTAAAACCAGATTTTCCATTAGTCCTCCCGATTACCTTATAAAAATATTAAAAAACTTCCCGGCATAATTGTCCTATTGTGCCTAAGTTTTCACATACAGCAATTCCATTTTTCTGAAAAGATTCAATTTTTGCTTTGCCAGTACCGCTGCTACCACTGATGATTGCGCCGGCATGCCCCATTCTGCGTCCTGGAGGGGCGGTAAGTCCTGCAATAAACCCTACAACGGGTTTTGTAACATTTGCTTTAATATACTCGGCTGCCTGTTCTTCAGCATTCCCACCAATCTCACCGACCATTACAATGGCATGGGTTTCAGGATCGTTTTCAAAGGCTTCCAATATATCTATAAAATTTGTGCCGTTAACAGGATCTCCTCCAATACCAATACAGGTTGATTGACCCATGCCATTTTTTGTAAGCTGGTCTACAACTTCATAGGTTAAAGTGCCTGATCTTGAAATAACACCTACATTGCCTTTTTTATGGATATTACCAGGCATTATTCCAATTTTGGTTTCTCCGGGTGTTATTATACCAGGGCAGTTAGGTCCGATAAGCCTGCACTTTTTTGTGGCAAGCAAATTTTTCACCTTAACCATATCAAGAATAGGAATACCTTCAGTTATTGCTACAATTAGATCAATATTTGCATCAATAGCTTCCAAAATTGCATCAGCTCCTAATAAGGGCGGTACAAATATAAGGCTTGCATTAGCTCCTGTTTCTTTAACAGCATCTTTCACAGTGTTAAATACCGGAATCGAATTTACGGACTGTCCACCCTTGCCCGGTGTTACACCTGCTACTATATTTGTTCCATATTCAACACATTGTTCAGTATGAAATTTACCTTCTTT
>JAGLLQ010000336.1 GCA_023140455.1 Desulfobacteraceae bacterium
AAAGTCTTTTTAAAAAATATATTCAGGAACCAACGCTTAAACTTAAAGAAGAAAAGGACTGGGTTGTCTCAGTGCTTTGGGATAATGCAGGTGTCGGCAAGCTTACAGAAGATACAAATTATGTAATTACAGGTGAGACTCATAATTCTCCCTCAAACATGGAAGCCTATGGCGGATCAATAACCGGTATTGTCGGTGTATATCGTGATCCAATGGGAACCGGGCTTGGCTCGAAACTTATCATGGGAAGTTATGGCTATTGCGTTGGAGATATTAATTATAATGGTTCTTTGACTCCACCTCTTCATCCCCGGCGCCTTCTTGACGGCGTTATAGAAGGTGTAAAGGACGGTGGAAACAAAAGTGGTGTCCCGACTACATTCGGGCAGACTCTGTTCGACCCTTCATATATGGGGAAAAGCCTTGTTTTTGTTACAGCCTTGGGGATGATGCCTGCAAAAGTTGATGGTAAAGTAACACATAAGAAGACAACATCATCCGGGGAGTTGATAGTCATGAGTGGGGGCAGGGTAGGCAAGGATGGTATCCATGGTGTGACTGCCTCTTCTGAAGTTTATTCTGATTCTACTCCTGCAGGTCATGTCCAGATAGGTGATCCATATACACAAAAAAAGATGCATGATTTTCTGCTTATATGCCGGGATCGTGGATTATATACATTTATTACTGATAATGGTGGTGGAGGTCTTTCTTCATCTATTGGCGAATCAGCCATGCTCAGCAATGGTTGTATCGTCTGGATTGATAAGGTGCCTTTGAAATATGACGGACTTGATATGTGGGAAATATGGATATCAGAGTCACAGGAAAGAATGACTATTGCTGTAAAACCAGAGCACATTGATGAGTTTATGGAACTCTCAAAGGAGCATGAAGTTGAAAGCACTGTTATCGGGGAATATACAGACAGTGGTAAACTCCATATTAAATATAAAGATAAAACCTGTGCTTATGTTGATATGGATCTCCTTGATAAAGGTTTTCCTGACTGGGAGTTTGATGCTCTATGGATTCCACCTGAAACCCGTGGATTTACAGAACCGGTTTTGGGACAGCCTAAAGATTATGAAAAATTAATACTGGATATCCTTGCAAGGCCTAATATCTGTTCAAAAGAGTGGATTGTAAGACAGTATGACCATGAAGTACAGGGAACAAGTGTTATTAAGCCGCTTGTGGGCATAAAGCAGAATATACCGACTGATGCTTCAGTAATAAGACCAGTACTTACTTCCAACCGGGGGCTTGCATTCTCTCAGTCGCTTTTGCCGTGGTATTCTCAAATTGATGCATATGATATGATGGCCTGTACAATTGATGAAGCAGTCAGGCGTATTATTGCTGTGGGAGGAAGCCTTAAACATATTGGCGGTGTTGATAATTTTTGCTGGCCGAATATCCAGTTTGATCCTGAAAAAAATCCCGATGGAAAATTCAAAGCAGCTCAACTTGTAAGAGCATGCAGAGCTTTAAAAGAGATGTCCATAGGATATGGAATCCCTCTTTTATCAGGCAAAGACAGCATGTATGTTGATGGGCACCTTACCGGTGAATACGGTGAGACAAGAAAAGTTTCAGCACTTGAAACAGTGCAATTTTCCGCTACAGGCCGCGTAGAAGATATAACAAAATGTATTACTATGGATCCCAAAATGCCGGGAGACCTTGTTTATATCCTTGGAATTACAAAAAATGAATTAGGTGCTTCCGAGTATTATCAGTTTTTTAATAAAGTTGGTTTAAATTTACCAAAAGTAAACATTGATCAGTTTAAACAGATATACAAAATTCTTGAAAAAGCAATTGATAATGAAATTATTGAATCCTGCCATGCAGTGGCAAGAGGCGGGTTTGCAGTTCACCTTGCTTTAACTGCACTCTCATGTGAGTTAGGATTGGAAATTGATCTGTCAAAAGTTCCCACAAGCGATGGAAGAGGAATTTTAAGAGATGACAGAATTCTTTTTTCAGAATCAGCCGGAAGATTTATTATAACGATAACACCTGACAATAAAGAG
>JAGLLQ010000337.1 GCA_023140455.1 Desulfobacteraceae bacterium
ATGAGCCCCTGGAATATGATGCAGAGCTGGGGAGTTCCTTCCATTAACCTGCATTCAAAAGCCCATGAATATGCAAGCCTTTTATCTGCAAAAGGGAAAAATGTTGTGGACATGTCTTTTGCAGGCGGGTTTGCTCTTGAAGATCATATTTTTAAAGCCTTGGCTCTTGGTGCTCCTTATACAAAGTTAATCTGTATGGGAAGAGCGATTATGATCCCGGGGTTTTTAGGAGCCAACATAGAAGGAGCCATCTATCCTGAAAGACGGGCAGCAGTGAACGGAAACTGGAATGAATTGCCTAAAACTGTTCTGGAAGTTGGAAAAACTGCTGATGAAATTTTTGCAGGCTACCATGATCTTGAGAAAAAGATAGGTAAAGAAGAAATAAAGAAAATACCTTATGGAGCTATTGGGTTCTATACACAGGCTGATAAACTTGCCTGCGGTCTGCAGCAGCTCATGGCAGGAGCAAGAAAATTTTCATTAAATCAAATCACGCGTCATGAAATCTTTTCAGGGAACAGGGAGACAGCTATTGAAACAGGTATCCCTCATGTATCTGATGTCAATGACGAAAGTGCAAAAAAAATATTGAACTCATAAAAAAATATACCTTTACAAAGGGCGCTGCAAGTGTTTGCATGCGCCCTTTTGTTCTTCAACCCTGTGGCGACCGTGACCTTGTTCAATGTTTATTGTTTTTAATTTACATTGATTTGTATTGATTGATCTGATAAAAATTTTAGTTGCGAACCAATAATTATTTATTTTTTTTGGAGGTAATAATACTTTGGAGTTAAAAAGTTCTTCTTTAATTACAGACAATGACCTGGGAGTAATCTTTCCTGAAGATAAAGCTGATAATTTTTTTGATGCATTATATGGTGATGCTGAAGATGGAGCATATGATATTTCTCTTAAATATAAAGATTATGAAGATAATTTATTAACTCTTGGATTCCACCTGAATCAAAGAACTGGTAAATGCCTGGCATGTAACCTCACCTATGGTCTGCCCCAGGTTTTTTCAAAACATCCGATTATTAATATTAATAAAATTGTAAAAAAAATTGAACCTCTTCTCAAAGGAAAAAAATGTAAGTCCTGGGAGCTTGGAAGAACCCTTGAAATTTCAAGAGAGCTTCACATTATTCCTTTAATGATCTCAATTACTGAATAAAAAGCAGTTTTTAAACAAATATATTCTTCAAAAACCTCTTAAAATCACTCATTACTTCTCTTCATACTCTAAGGCAATAATAACTGTCCGGTTAAAAGATCTTCCTTCAGCCGTAGCATTATCATATGGTGGGTTATTGGGTCCGTCACCCCGGACAACTACTCGTTCCGGTGAAGAAATACCACTTTCCATAACCATTTTATAAACTGCTTTAGCCCTGCGCAGAGAAAGAGTAACATTGTAATCTTCTTTACCAATTGTATCAGAGTGCCCTACAATGGTTACCTTTGCCTGGGGAAGCTCTTTAATCCTTTTGACCACACGATCTAAAACAACTTTATTTCTCTCTTTTATTGCTGAGCTGTCATAATCAAATAAAATTAAAGCATATTTTTCAACCACTTTATAATCAAGCTTTTGAGCTTCTCTCTCGATTCTTTTAATATATTTAATGGATGTTTTTACCAGATCTGTTGTAAAGGTTTGCTCAGTCACATCTGTCATAGTTGCAGAGACTGAAATATCGTCAAACCTGCCAATTTTTTGTAATCCATATTCCTTAAGATTAAAAGAATAACCCTGGATATCATTACCTTGTCCTTTTACTTCTTTTAAAAGCTCATCTGCGCCCTTAATTTCAATGGTCCAGTTCTTTAAATCATAACCGATCTGAATCGCAGGCTTAATATTAATTTCGTTGCTGTCAGATTCTGCAAAGGCATAGGTGCTTTTAACGGAATCAAGGATTTCAGGTGTATCAGAATGAATTTCCACCCGCTGATTCTCAAGCCTTCCTTCATCTACCCTGCTGGTACTGGGAACTAAAGGTAATTTTCGGGCTACAACTTTTATTCGATCAGGATCAATACCCCATATATATTTTAAATAAGCCTTTACTTCTTCAGCACGTGCTTTTGAAAGGTCAACCTTATTTTTTTCTTTACCATAATTACTAATACATCCTGTCAAGGTTATTGCAGCATCGTAATTCTCAGAAAGACGCTTGCCTGTAATATTCAATACGTTATTATATTTTTCAATGGCATTTTGTAATTTTGTTTCATCAAACTCTTTTGCCTCTGCCTGGCTTTTCAACAATTTATAACGCTCTGGAATCTTGCTTTCTCCTGTATCAAAAAAAACATAGTTTAGCAAAGGAGAGCTGTCAATTATTGTTACTTCTTCAATTGTCACAGACGCAGGCGCAATAGATAATGAACCCTTTGGCGGCAAAATAAATTCATGAATAGCAGGTTTACTTGATACATTAACAGGACACTTTACAGAACTTGTTTCAAATGTATCATTATTAGCATCTGTTATCTTAATATCAGCTTTGAGATATTCCAGGCTGGAAAGTTTTTGAACACTCATTTTATCAAAAGCAATAAAATGCCCGTATAAAGGCTCATCCCTGCCCTTAAGCTTTTTAATAACTCCATCTTTGCTGTTTATAGCAATTTCCCAGTTAGAAACCCCATATTCAGCTTCTATCTCCGTTAAAATTTCCAGTTTAGAAACATTATTATGCTCAACCTTAAAATCATTTTCTGAATTTGTCTGAAGTTGTTCCGGTTCAAAAACAATTTCCACCCGCTGGCTTTCAGACCGGCTGCCAGGAGTGTCGGCAGGGGTTACTTTTTCAGGTAATCCGCGGGCAATGATTTTTATTCTTGAACTATCTATCCCCCATATATCTTGAAGGTATGATGCAACTGCTTTGGCTCGTTTTTCAGAAAGTTCCTGATTACTTTTTTCAACGCCTGAATTGTACCCGATTATCTGAATTTTGATTTCAAAATTATGTGTCAATCGTTTTCCTGTAATATTCAGAATAGAGAAATACTTATCAAGGACTGTTGAAAATTGATTTTCGTTAAAAGAATCTGTATGAGTTTTATCTGCAAACAAATTATATTTAGGATGTATTTCGCTCCTGCCTGTTTCAAAAAAGAGATAATAAGGCAATGCTCTGCCGTCAAGAGTAGTAAGAATATCAAAGTTTACTGCATTTGCTCCTAAGCTCAAAGTTCCCGTTGGCGGATTTAAAAATCTATATTCAACTACATACTGGTGAAGCAAAGTAGTAGAAACTTCTTTAAAAATAGGGAGTAAATTTGTAGCAGAGGTTGCTTTCCAAATTTTTCCTCCATTTGTTTCCGAAAAAGTTTTCATAAATTGATCTATTGCTTCAGAAGGCATAAAATCAATAGCATAAGCGCTGAAATTTTTTAATCCTTTGGCTTTTGGAGCAATTACTTCTTTTTTTATCTCACTGTTTAAATCTTCACCATCAGTAAAAACCACTAAAAATTTATTACTTTTTTCAGGCATGTTTGAAATAATATCTAAGCCACCAAGAATACCTTCATACAAAAAAGTCTGGCTACTCAACCCTTTATTAAAACTTTTCTGGAAAAAATCTTTTAAATCTATAACACTGTTTGATTTAAAGGTATTTAAATGTAAATCTTGACCATCAACCGAAAACTTCTTTTTGCCATCAAATACCACTACCTCGACATTGTCAAATGGCCTGACAATCTTTAAGAACTCATCCAGAGCTGATAAAAGAGGCTTGACAGCTTTACGCTGCTGCATTGAAAAAGAATTATCTATCACCAGAACATAATTAATGCCAACATCTTTTCTGGTCTTTAAGACTTCTGCGGCTGTAACTTTTGCCTGTTTAGTTCCCTTTTGCACTTTAAAATTATCCGGTATCAGGCCTTTAACCGGGTTACCCTCGGAATCTAAAGCAGAAACCAGGATTTTATTCTCATCAATTTCCTGGAAAGTAATTTTAGCTTCATGGTCTGGTATAAGAACCTGTAATTCTCCTGCTGGTGTATCTGCAAAGCATACACCAAAAAATAAAATATACATGGAAAATATTGTAAACAAAATAATTATTTTTGACTTCATCTGGTCTCTCCTATAAAAGTATCAGTTTTAAGTATGATCTCTACTTATCCCTATACTAAACTTAACAAGAAGGGATTATTGTACATCTAAAAAGAAATGTCAAATATTTGCCGGTTTGGAAACATTTATTACTCATACATCATAAATTGACAAAGATTTTCACATACCTTATTGTTAACAATCAATAAAACAAATAACCTCTGGAGGAAGTTTTGGAAATATTAATTGACCATGACAAATGCAATTGTAAAAAAATCAATCTCTGCTCAGCAGTCTGCCCCTATGGATTTATTTTAAGCAGAAATGAAAACAATGAAATGGGTTTACTTAAAGAATATAAACATTTTTGTATTAATTGTGGACAATGTGCAAGTATTTGCCCGACATCTGCCATCAGGATTGTTAAAAATGATGATGAACCTGAGAAATATGATAAAAAAGCAGGAATCTCAGAAAGTCAGGCTGAGCAATTCTTGAAAACCAGGCGCTCTGTTAGAACATTTAAGGACAAAAAAATTCCCCGATCTGAGATAGAAAAGATTCTCTCAATTACAAGATGGATACCAACTGCAAGCAATAAACAAAAACTTAAATGGCTTGTTATTGAATCGTCTGATAAAATTCATGAGCTTTCCAGATTAACTGTTGAATGGATAAACAAGAATAATATTTCAAAAGAAATTGTTGAACAATGGGAAAAAGGTGTGGATCTGATACTGAGGAAAGCACCTGCTTTAATTATTGTGCTTGGGCAAAAAGAAAATTATTGGAGTGGAGCAGAAGCAGGGATTGCATTGACATATCTTGAATTATTTGCCCATGCAAATAATTTGGGAACATGCTGGGCAGGTTATTTTACAAGAGCTGT
>JAGLLQ010000338.1 GCA_023140455.1 Desulfobacteraceae bacterium
TTGAGGTGTCAGCTGATTTTTCAGCCTTTTGAGAAGCATCTTTAATGGCAGTGGTCAATTGGTTAATTTCATTGATTGCATTATCAATCAAACCGGATTGATTCATACTGTGTTGTGCCAGTTCTCCCGTGGATGCACTTAAGTCATTAGCAGTGGAAAAAACCTGCTCTGATGACAGTTTGATTTTGCCAAAGGCTGTACCCAATTCTTCCAGCATCATGTTAAGGGAGTCAGCCAGGGTTCCAGTAGCATCTTCCTTCACAGTTGTCCTCATACTTAAATCACCATCAGCAAGTTCTGAAATTTCATCAAGAAGTGTCATTATTGAATCCTGAAGCTGATCATGCTCTTCCTGACGGGTTTGGATGAGAGATTGTGTAGTGGCAATCATATTATTAAAAGAGGATGCCATAATACCAAGTTCATCCTTACTTATTACCTGTGTCCGGGCTTCATAGTCACCCTGATCAACCTTTTTAATTACTCGCATAATGTGATCAATTGGTCTGGTTATACCCTTAGAAATCATTAGGCTGATAGCAATAATAGTTATCAATGCGATTCCTAAAATAAATACAGTAGTTTTCATAAGATTCGTTATGGGTACGCTAACCTCCTTAGAATCAACCTCTCTGATTAATGCCCAATTTATATCTTTAAATTTAAATGGAGTCCAGGCGGAGAAAACCTCCACACCTATATTGTTTACAGTCTTTTTGGCACCGTGGTTGCCTTTGAGAGCTTGATCGACTATTGGAGTGTCCATAGCAGATTTAGGATTAAACCTTGTGGACTTAACATTGTAATTTTTAGCAAATTTAGATTCAGTACGCCATAATTTATCCTGACCTATCAGGAAACCTTGGGCAGATTTCATGCCATGACCTTTAACATTTTTTAGTCCTACAATTGCATCAAGCTGAGTTGAGGGTATCTGGAATGCAACAATGAATTCTATGCCATGATGAATAACAGGCTTGGCCATAAAAGCAGCAGGTTTATTTCCTGCTGGCTTATAGAGGCTATAATCATTGACAACTATCTTTTGAGTTTTAAGAACCTTGGAAACAACATTGGCAAGGCCTGAATTTCTATAGGGCCCGGAAAGAATGTTGGTTTGAAAATCTGAAAGATGTTGAGCGGAATAAAAAATGAATCCATCAGCTCCAATGAGATAAAGATCAGGCAAGCCATATATGGAAGCAGTACGTGCCAGGTAATCCTTGCCTTCTCCTGGTGTCTTTGGTGAAGCAACTTCAGTCTGATCCATTTCTACCATCAGCGCATATTTTATTCCTGCAATGTTTATTGGTACATAGGAGGTTAAAACAAGCTCGCCTAGATAATTAATAATTGTCTGTTGCCCTTGTTGTCCATCCAGAGCTTTAGAAACCAGTTCATTGTCCACAAGAAATGAAGGATTTGCAATGGTACTTTCATCAAATTTTTTGGAGTTTGAACGAAATAGTTTATCAAAGCCCACTAAATAACTTTCGCCCTCTTGCCCAAGCCCCGGTGATTTTTTTAAAATTGGATCAAGACCGGTGTTGTGCACTCGAAACAATATAATACCAACAAGAGTGCTACCCTCCTTAACAGGATTATAAATATATGCAGCAGGTTCACCATCCCTTAGAGATGAAAGCTTAAAGTCAAAAAAACCTTTTCCTTTGACAGCTTTTTTATAAGCCTCAAATTCAGGTGTGCCAGGATATTCTTTTAAGTAAATCCCAGGCTCAACAAAGTTATCACTTGTGTAGAGTACCTTGCCATCCGGGTCAGTTAATATAATAGAGTCAAAGCCACGTAAGTCTTTAAATTTCGATATAAAAGGATTAAATTGCTTCTGAGATTGAGCAGTAGATTTTCTAAAGGCCTTTACCATCTCAACTTGTTGAGGGCTTAAGGAAAAGATATTGGCTGAAGTAAATAATCCTTTAAAATAGTTTTCAATCTGAATTTTTTGGATCTGCTTTATAGTATCCATTTTAGCAAATGCATTGTATTGCAACTGATGAACATCTTCGGTAATCTTATCAATATTTCTAGAAAGCTCAAGAAAATAACTCTGTAGAGTGGCCTCCTGAGAAGAAACAGTAGCTGTCATTTTTCCTAATCTCATTTTATGCAGTTCATTGGCAACCATCATATAATTAATGATGCCAACAATAGTCAAAGGAATAATAGAGATAAGCATAAGCCACAATATAAGTTTGCCTCTGATGCTATGACCCAGACTTGAAAGGCGCAGGAATTTTATTTTTTGTTCTTTATTCTTCTTTAGCTCTTGTGACATTTTTTCACCTTAATTATTTATAAAAAATTATATTGAACCAAAAATAGTTGCCAAATCAGGAACAATAATTAAATCATCCTGATACTCAAAGGCACCTTTGATAATGGTTTTATCAATATCAGAAGATTTTATGGAGGCAGGGGAACAATGGGTTGGAATCTCAGTTGCCATGATTTGCTTTGAAATTTTCAGCACACCTTGTAATAATTGTTTTTTTCCTTTCACGTTACCAGCAGATTTTACAACCATATAACGCTCACCACCGGATACCTCTGGTGTTTGTGGCGCTGGCAGATCAAGCCGTCTGAGGAGGGTATCAACAACCGGTAGTATCTGTTTACGCCACAAACAAACCCCCAGAAGATAATCCGGAGCAAAGGGCACTGTATATATATCAATGGAGTGCATAATATCTTCAACCTGGGCGGTGGAAAAAAGAAAAACAGGTTTTTTTCCTGATATTTTCCCTCCCATCCCGTGCACCAAGACTATTCTTGATTGCTTAGTAATTCTTTTATTGGTCATCTGTTCTAAATTTGAATTGTTCCTATAAATTATTCTGTATACAGAATCATATTCTGTTGATCAGAACAATACCATGAAAAATTTATATCGTCAACAACTTAAACAGTATTTATCTGGGCGATCACATGTAAGGTTTTTTTTAAAAAGAGCAACATAATTATAGAGAAATAAGTATCTTAGAATATTTACATGCGTTGCCTATGCTAAGATTACTCTTCCTTGTTGACGGAACAAAATTTAAATGATATTACTCGGGCATATAGAATATTGTTCCTTATACAGAATAATTTAAAGGAGGTTTGCAATGATGGAAAAGAATACATCTACGTATAAGCCGATAGTACCATCTGTTGAACAGGCAGCAAAGCTTTTGGTCTGCCTTGGGGAGAATTCAGAGCCAAATATGACTGTTACTCAAATTTGTAGAATATTAAATTTACATAAAAGCAAGGGATTTTCAATTTTACACACATTGATACAATTTGATTTTATAGTGAAAGATTCCAGAACAAAAACTTATTCCTTAGGTCCGGGATTGCTGTCACTAGCAAGAAATGTACAGGAGAATCTTGATGTCAGGAAAATATCGGAATCATATTTAAAGAATCTTGCTAATGAAACAAAAAGTACTGCCCTGCTTGGTATTATCAGTAATGATCAGTTTTATATTTCTGAAAAACATGAAGGGAATGTTGCTATTGGGCTTACCCTTCGGGCTAATCAAGCCCTGCATATTACACATGGGGCTCATGGCAAAGCCATTGCAGCATTTTTGGATAAAAAAGCACAGCAAAAGTTTTTAGAACAAGAAACACTTTATTTTTATGGTGAAAACCAAACTTTCGATATTCGGGTTTTACAGCAAGAGTTATCTCTGTGTCGGGAAACCGGTTACGCTGTTGACTATGGAGGTGTCAATCCAGCAATGAATGCATTAAGTTCACCAATCTTTGATTCAGATCAAAAAATTGTTGGAGGGATTGTTTTGGCTGGTACATTTAAAAAAGATAAATTTGTAAAATTTGGACAAAAGGTTGCTGATATCAGCAAAGAAATTTCAAGAAAATTAGGTGCAGATATTTAATATATGAGGATAGGAACGTTTTGGATAAAGATATAGAAGTAATAAAAACAACCACATGGTCAGCAGGGCCTGGATGTCATGGTGGCTGCGGTATAGAAGCTCATATTAAGGATGGTAAACTTGTAAAAGTTGAAGGTGATCCTGACCATCCATGGAACCAGGGAAGGCTTTGTGCAAGAGCTCTTGCCATGACTCAGTATATTGA
>JAGLLQ010000339.1 GCA_023140455.1 Desulfobacteraceae bacterium
AACAGGTAAAGGAAGACCGGGACAAGCTTTATAATGACCTGAAGACTTCTCTGGAGACAACGGTTTACAAACCTGATGCCAACTTTATTTTTTGCCGCCTACCGGATGCAGGACCAAATGCCATGGAAGTAACAAAGCAATTATTTATTAAACATAATATGTACATAAAACACTGTCAGGGCAAAACCATGCCGGATGCTGACCGCTATATTCGGATTGCCTCCCGTACTAAAACAGAAAATTCCGACCTGGTGAATGCTCTGGTATCTATCCTTGGTTCAAAAAAAAGATAGAAACAGTCTGATGAACAATTCACAACATAAACATTCACATCAGACCGGAATGCTTTGGTTTGCTAAAGATCTTCCAAATATCTGTTCCCTTGCAGGGCTTTTGTGTGCTCTTCTGGGGTTATACTTTGCTGTTTTAAAAAATTTCCCAATGGCAATCATAGGGATGATATGGGCTGTTTTTTTTGACTGGGGTGATGGGATTATTGCCCGCAAAATAAAGGGTCGGACAGATGACCAAAAGGCTTTTGGCGGACAGCTTGACTCATTGATAGATATGATAAGCTTTGGAATTTGTCCTGCTGTTCTTCTTTTAAGTTATGGGAATTTCAGTCCATGGTTCCTGCCGGGAGCTTTAGTGATTGTCGCCACCAGTGCAATGCGATTGAGCTATTTCAATGTTTTCGGCCTTATAGATAGTTCAACTTATATCGGGCTTGCACTTGATAACAATGTAATAATTCTTTCTTTTATTTTTCTTTTTGAAAGTTTTTTCAGCCGCACTGCCTTTTCAGTCATTATATATGTCATGTTCTTAGGCCTGGCCTGCTTTAATCTGGCACCGATTCGAACACCTAAGTTTGCCGGAAATTGGTTTTATGTTCTCATGGTTTATACTGTGGTGTTGACCTTTATCTACGGCTGGATACTTGCTGGATAATAAAGGGATTAGCATAACAAATTCATAAAACATTTTAAATTGAGTATAATATTGAGAACAACAGAGATGGCTTATCATAAAATATTCAGACAATGCATCCAAAAAAATAACAATGAACTATTAATTTTTGGAGCAGGTAATTTTTCACAATTTCCAAGACGTGATGCATCTGTCCGTTCAAAATGTGACAGAGCCCTTGCAATAGCCTGTAAAGAAGACCTGGTTGTTTTACGAACAAGCCTTGGCCTTGACCACGAATACCAGGACAGGCTGCAAAAGCTCTTGGGGCAGATCTTTTCGGAGCACCTGAATCTACAACAATAGAATACAATGATAAAGCATCTTTTAAAACTATATGCCAAAAATTGGATATTCCTGTTGTTCAGGGCAATACTTTTGAAATGTATCCTCAGCAAAATGAAAATTTATATCAATTTGATAAAATTATTAACAATTACCTGTCAACCTCTAAATCAGTCATTATTCGCGGCACTCTGGGTGAAGCCAGCATGTCATTATACAAAACCAAAGGCAGTGATATTGCAAAATTATACCGTCAAATTGTAAAAACCGGCCAAAGAGTCGTTATTATTGAGCCTTTCCTGAATGCACGCTCTATCGATTTTGCCGTTGTGCTCCTGGCTGAAAACATGGATCAAATTATCAATCTTGAAGAATCATTGAAAAAATTTACCACGCCTTGACACATTATAGTAAACCATTATAAATATAGTGTTTATAAAAATTTTAAAGGAGTAACATAATGTTTGGTCTTGGAATGCCTGAAATATTGCTTATACTGGCGTTAGCTCTTATAATTATTGGCCCAAAAAAACTACCGGATCTTGCAAAAACTCTTGGCAAATCAATGGGAGAATTTAAAAACGCTGCTCAGGATTTTAAAAACAGCATTAATATTGACTCAACGATTGCTGATATGGATCCTCCGGCAGAGGAAATACAAAACAATATTAAAGATGCCAATAAAGAACTTGCTGATGAGGCAGAAAATGATGAAATCGATAGAGAACCAGGTGTAGATGCTGACTTTAATACTAAAGAAGACTCTGACATCCCAAATAATAATACTGATGACAAACTAGCTGATGATAAACCAGAGAACAAGTTAGATAAAGACTCTGACAGCGCTTCTGATAAAGATGATCACAAAAAGGATACTGCGGAATAATGAGTTCTGAAAATAAAACTCCCTTAATTGGACATCTTACTGAGCTCCGAGACAGACTTGTTCATTCTGCCATAGCTGTTGGAATTGGTTTTCTTGCATCATACTTTTTTAAAGAAAAAATCTTTGCATTTTTAACCGCCCCTCTTGTGACTGCAATGGGCGAGAACAGTAAAATGATTTTTACAGGCCTGCCTGAAGCTTTTTTTACTTACCTTAAAGTTGCACTCTTTTCAGGTATTGTTTTTGCAACACCTGTCATCTTTTTCGAATTCTGGATGTTTGTATCCCCTGGACTTTACAGCAAAGAAAAGAAATTCATAATCCCGGTTGTCATTCTCTCTCTTTTCTTTTTTCTTATTGGTTCTTCATTCGGCTACTTTATTGTATTCCCATATGGGTTTCAGTTCTTTCTCGCTTTTTCCAATGAATCAATCCAGGCAATGCCTTCAATGAAAGAATACCTTGGATTTGCTACAAAAATGCTTTTAGCTTTTGGTTTTGTCTTTGAGCTGCCTTTGGTTATTACGTTTATGGCCAGAATGGGACTTGTAAGCGTAGATTTCCTTAAAAAAAATAGAAAATATGCAGTCCTGATATTTTTTGCAGGTTCTGCCCTTATCACACCGCCTGATGTTATTACACAAGTCATGATGGCTATTCCATTAATGATTCTTTATGAAATCAGCATCATAGGCGCAAAATTTTTTCAGAAAGAAAAAATAGAGGAGAAAGACGAAGAAACTCTTCAGGAAGATAATGATAATGAATAAGTGATAAATAATTTAGATACAACTTGACATAAAAATATTTTTTTTGTAAAAAAGGAAAGATATTAAATGTGTTATTAATAAAGAGGTGTAAACGATTAAAGGAGTTAACTTGTTATGAATAAAAAACTATTGATTTTTCTGATGACTATTGGTGTTGCCTTGGTTTTTATTGCAACTGGTCTTCAAGCAGGTACTGAAGTAGCTGATACTTTTAAAGTGGAAACTAAAGAATATAAAGCCCGCAAAAAAATGCCTGCTACACTTTCACACAAGAAACATAATGAAGAATATGGTATTTCATGCGGAGATTGTCATCATGACAAAGACGGTAAAGCTTTAACCGGTCTTAAAATGGGTGATGATGTTCAAAGATGCGTTGAATGTCATACAAAATTAACAAAAAGCAAAGAAGATAAGAAAAACATTATGGTTCTTGAAAATGCAATGCATGGAAACTGTATTGATTGTCATAAAGAAAT
>JAGLLQ010000034.1 GCA_023140455.1 Desulfobacteraceae bacterium
GCAAGCTCAACTGCTATATGGACAGGAGTTATTCCAAAAGATTTATTTCTTGAAAGTCCCTGAATACATGAAGGGCAATTTGTCAGAATTTTATTTTCAGCTTTTGGATCGCTTATAAATGATTGAATGGATTTAGATTTTCTTTCCAGCATGGCAGCAGATATATCAGGCCTGGAGATTGCCATTGTTCCAGCCTCAGAGCAGCAAAATGGAATAGATTGAACTTTGATATTGTTATTTTTTGTTAAAATGTCAACTCCCCAGCCTGAAAGAGAATCATGACATGGCGCATGGTAAAAACAATTATCTTTTATTGAGGCTTTCTTGTCTATTTGTAATATAAACTTACTGATATCTTGTATTTTGCAATGAAATATTGAACTGATATCAAGCTCCTTCAGCGATTCTTTACAGGTTCCGCAACTGATTATACACGCGTCAAAATCAAGATCATTAAACATTCTTTTAATTTGAGAAAAAATAATTATGTCGCTTAAAATGATACGATCGAACTGATCTTTTTTTGCATTTATTTTAGCAGGGAATCCGCAACATAGAAATGGGGGCGGAAGAATAACTCTTACTGAGTTTTTCAAGAGGAGATAGATTGATGCCTTGCCAATATCAGAGAACAGTCTTTCACTGCCACAGCCAGGGAAATAGAAGACTGTATGCTTTGCTTCCTGCTCAGGTTCTAAAAGGATTGCCTGATCACCTTCACATTCTCTAAGCATTGAATATAATGTTTTTGAAGGTATTATAGGTCCGGGTGCTTTTAAAAGTAAAAATGGTTTTTTCTGCTTAAAAGATTTGATATCAGGTATAAGGGAGAGAACCTTTGCACCTGCTCTCTGGACTTTACTTCCGATATTGAGTAAACCAAATCTCAAGATAGAATTTACAAGCCTGTTAGTTGAAGCTAAATAATTCAGGGATAAATTGGTTAAAAAAGGTGTCTTTTTATAATTGTTTTCAGCCAGGATCTCTCTTGCTGCTACGGTAATTTCTCCAAGGTCAATATTAACCGGGCAGTTTGATAAACACTTGTGGCAGGTTGTACAGTGATCTGCAATCTCTTCAAGGTATTTTAGAATATATAATTTGGTGGAATGCCTTCTCTGTGTAATGTACAATAAGGCTTCAATTAAGTACGTTATTCCCATATTTTTATTTCTGGGATGGAAAAAAAGATTTTTCTTTGGATAAAAAGTAGGGCAGTCTGTTTTGCATCGTCCACATTTAACACAATTTTCAATTTTTGTTGCAAGTAATTCTAAATCACCATATTTTAAAATATTTGCCTCGAATTCCAGGATATTAAATGATGGTGTATAAAGTGTATTAAGAAGAGATGTTCTTGTAAGTTTATTCGGGTTTATGACTCCTTGTGGATCTATTTCGGCTTTATACTCCAGAAACTCTTGTAATCTTTGGTCAGGCAGATGCTGTATTTTGGTTATGCCAATCCCATGTTCACCTGATACAGCACCACCAAATTCAACTGCTTTTTCCATGATATTATTAGCAGTAAGAGAAGCTCTTTGCATCATTTCTCTGTCATTTGACATTAGCGGGATGTTGACATGGATATTACCGTCTCCTGCATGCATGTGTGTTGCAATGATAATGAGTCTTGCTTTGCTCTCTTTATAGATTTTTTTTATATTTGCAGTAATAAGACTATACCCACGCATGATTTTAAGCAGTTCTTTCAGAAATGTATTTGAATGGGTCTCCTGATCTATTGTACTTCTGGTTGCAGTATCAATAATGTTCAGCTCTTTTACTGCTATATCTATTGAAAGAGATACTTTTGCACTAAACCATTCAATATCCTCTAAAGGTACTGCAATCTCAAGGTATGTAACAAGGTTTTTTATAATGCTTTTACAATTATATCTTTTTTCTTCTAAGTTATATCTGTCAATATATTCCGCAAAATCCGCAAGAGCATCAATTGGTATTACTATATCTTCGTTTAATTTAAAGGCATTTGTATGGGCTGCTATGGCACCAAGCCTTTTTCTATCACTCCAGAATCTTTGTGCTTCTTTTCTATCTCTTGCTGTTGTTATTTGTGTGTGTTCATATGATTGTAAGATTTGTTCAAGTGTTTCAATGCCCAGATTGAGTGCTTCTATATGATTTGCAACCATATCTACCAGTAAAACAGCCTTAAGATTGCCTGTCCCAGCAGCTTTTGCCTTATAATCAATTGCTTTTATATACTCTTCATCAAAATGTTCCAATGCCATTAATGCAGGTTCGTTTTCATGTTTTTTAAAGGCATATGATATTGCAGTAATTACTTTTCCTGCCTCTGCCATATTATTTCCGAAAAACTCAATACAGAATGTCTTTTTTAAGTTATATTCCGGATGAAGAATAAATTCAGCAGATGTGATAATGCCGTCACATCCTTCTTTTTGAATTCCAGGGAGTCCTTTCAGCCATTTATTGGTTACATCTTTTCCTAGGCCTTTTTTTCTTATTTCATTGCCTTCAATAGAGATTTCTCTCAAAAGATTATTGTCTTGATCTTTTATTAAAAATGATACTGTATCACTATGAAGTATTTTTCTTAGCGGGTGATTTTTTCTTTCAACATTCAAAGATATATTGCCAGGCATTGTGATTTTGTAAGAAAAAATATTGTCTATGGCTGTTCCCCATAGAACCGCAGTTTTACCGCCGGCATTTTCAGCTATATTCCCACCAATAGTGCACGCCCATGCACTGGTTGGGTCTGTTGCAAAAATTAAATTTTTTGCTTTAGCATATTTGATGGCATCTTCTGTAATAACACCTGCTTCAACTTCAATTACAGGAAAGCCTTTGTTTGTGATATTATTTTTTTTGTATGAAATACCCTGTATTCTATTAAGTTTTTCAGTGTTTACCATTATGCAGTGCTTGGAAAGAGGAATTGCTCCGCCAGTGAGTCCTGTCCCACCACCTCGTGGTATCAGCCTCATGCCTAATTTTGAAATTGCTGCAATAAGAGGGGCGACCTGGGATTCTTTATAGGGTCGAACAATAACAGCTGGCGTGTAGAGCCTCCAGTCAGTTGCATCTGTAATATGAGAAGTAATGTTAAACGGGTCAAAATATATGTTGTCTTTCCCAACAATTGGCCCAAGTTCTTTATTAATAAGTTTCTGGTACGAAAAAGTAGATTTGATTCTTTTTCGAAGTTTTTTAAGATACAGCCTGCATTCTTTAATTACCCAGTCAACATCTTTGTCACCGGAATTGTTTTGAATTATGTTAAGGTCTTTTTCAAAGGCCTGGAAGAATTTTATTCTTTCAAGGGGATCATCTGCAAGTTTTTGAAAAATAAAAGGATTTCGTTCAATAATGAACATGTCTCCCATAAATCTGTTAAGTAATCTGGCTGATCTTCCAGTTGCTCTTTTGGGGCGAAGTATTTCAATAACCTGAACCATTTCTGGTCCAAAAAGGTGCTCAATGACCTGATTATCTTCTGCTGATGTATAGTTATATGGTATTTCCCGGTAGCTTTCAGGCATTTTTTTCCTAAACTGTATCTGTTAATTGTATTGATTAATTATGTTCTCTTGATTTGTGAAAATTGATTTGGGGCCATTCATCTATTGCAAAACCAAGCTGGAATTCACTTGTTGTTAAGTATGTCAGCCATCCTTCAGAATCAATTGCAAGGTCGGGTTCATTGCTGTTTTTAAATTTTTTTAACATATTTTCATCATCACATGTAATCCATCTTGCAACGGAGAGGTCCACCTGCTCATATCCTGCATTGACATTATATTCAGCTTTTAACCTTTCCATGGTGACATCAAACTGGAGAACTCCAACTGCCCCAAGGATATAATTATTATTAATCAATGGTCTGAATACCTGAATAGTTCCTTCTTCAGATAATTGAGTTAAACCTTTTTGAAGAGCTTTGGCTTTCATGGGATCTTTTAAGATTACTCTTTGAAATTGTTCAGGAGCAAAATTAGGGATACCTAAAAATTTTAAAGGTTCTTTCTCACTGAATGTATCGCCAATTTTAATTGTCCCATGATTGTGTATACCAATAATATCTCCTGGATATGCCTCTTCGATATTACTTCTTTCCCTTGCTAAAAATATTGTTGCATTGGCAATTTTTATATCTTTTTCAATCCTGTGATGCCGTACTTTCATGCCTTTTGTATATTTCCCGGAACAAATTCTGAAAAAGGCAATTCTGTCACGGTGTTCAGGATCCATATTGGCCTGAATTTTAAAAGTAAAACCTGAAAAGCTTTTTTCATGGGGATCAACATCCCTTGATTCAGCAGGCCGTTTGCCTGGCGCAGGAGCAACTTTAACAAACGAATCAAGCATCTCTCTTACACCAAAATTATTAATGGCACTTCCGAAAAAGACTGGTGTTTGCGTACCATTGAGGAACAGGTCAAGTTCAAACGGGTCAGCAGCACCTTCAATAAGCTCTACATCATCTCTTAACTCATCTGCCTTTGTGCCCCCGATAGCTTCATCAAGTCTCGTGTCTGAAAGATCATTTATAATGATGCCATCATTGTTTTTTGGAGTATAGCCTGGTGAAAAAAGTCCAAGTTCATTTGATTTAAAATTATAAACGCCTTTAAAGTTTTTCCCCATTCCTATGGGCCATGTAAAAGGTGTGCATTCTATCTGGAGTTTATCTTCTATATCTGCAAAGATTTCAAGAGGTTCTAGTCCCTCCCTGTCAAGTTTGTTAATAAATGTGATTATGGGAGTATTCCTCATTCTACAAACTTCCATGAGCTTTCTTGTCTGGGGTTCAACTCCTTTTGCACTATCTATTATCATTACAGCGCAGTCCACAGCTGTGAGAACCCGATAGGTATCTTCAGAAAAGTCTTGATGTCCAGGAGTGTCAAGGAGGTTTATTTCGTACCCATTGTAATTAAATTTCATTACAGAAGAAGAAACACTGATCCCTCTTTTTTGTTCAATGGATAGAAAATCACTTGTGGCTTTTTTACTTGTTTTTCTTGACTTTACAGCACCAGCCTGTTGAATTACCCCTCCAAATAAAAGAAGTTTTTCTGTAAGTGTTGTCTTCCCGGCATCAGGGTGACTTATTATTGCAAATGTTCGCCTTATTTTAATATTATTGGCAAGTTCGGTTTTTATATTTGGTGTTGTTACTTCCATTTAGCCCTTTTAATTATTCAATATGTTCATATAAAGAGATCCTTCCAAAACGATTTAAGGAAACTAGATTAAATATCATGCTGTCAATAAAAAAGCAAAGTTTTCTTGATATGAATCAATATTTCCCATAAGAAAATTTATAGGATAGTGGTAAATCAGGCTAAACTTCTGATTGACTTCTGAGGTTTCGTATTGTATTGACAAACAAGGAAAAGTCAATAGGGACTTTCCCACGTTTGAATACTAATATCACAATAGATAGAAAAGTTTTCCATAGTATATAGGTGGTATATGGAATTTTTTCTATTTATTAACATTGATATAACTAGAAATGGAAATACAAGAATTAAGTCATATCACATTAATTGTGAAAGATATTCAAAAAACAGCTAAAGTATTTTGTGATATATTTGGTGCAAAAGAAATATATGATAGCAAGAGTAAAAACTATTCAATTTCACGGGAAAAATATTTTTTGGTTGGGAATCTTTGGATAGTGATAATGGAAGGAGAATCGACAGAACGCTCATATCGCCATATAGCCTTTAGAGTTGCTGAAAAAGACTTACCTATTCTTAGAGTAAAGTTGGAAGAACTTGGTTGTGAAATCAAACCTTCTAGAGCAAGGATTGAAGGCGAAGGAAAATCTTTGTATTTTTATGATTATGATAATAATCTTTATGAATTACATTCAGGGACATTACAGCAAAGGCTTAAGAAATATGAGTTATAACTTGTCGTTTCACTGGATTGCAGGGGTCTCAGACGCTTTGCAAGGCTCTGGTTTAAAAAACATTATTATCACGAACAAGTTCTCTGGCCCCCCCCCCCTCTGTAACTAGTGAACTTGTGTTGAACAAATAAAAACAATGAAAATACGACAAGCAACACAAAGAGATTTTCAAAAGATTGCAACTCTTCATGCCAATAGTTGGAAGGACTCTTACTCGGATATCTTATCTGAAGAATTCATGGAAAAGCAAATTGATCGAAGTTTAGAACAGCATTGGAGGGAAATCAAAATACAGAAACAAGATATAGTATTGGTTGCTGAAGAAGATTCACTGATTGGATTTATTGCAGTTTGGTGTAGACCGACTGCGTTTATAGAGAATTTACATGTAAGATTATTACAAAGGTCTAAAAGAGTGGGGTCTGCCTTAATGAAAGCAGTAGCCAAAGAATTAATCACCAAAGGGCATAAAACCGCTTATCTTTGGGTCTTTGAAAGTAATAAAAAAGCCATACTATTTTATGAGAAATTAGGTGGCAGACAGAAAGAACAATCTATGAAAAATATATTTGGATACAAGGTGTTAAGTCGGAAAATTGCATGGGATGACCTCACACTGATATATAAAAATCAATAAAAGTGTTTTACCAGCAAACCGCTTTGCGTTGTGTTTGAAGCCAAAAGGCAGGATAAAAAATACTATGAAATTATTTGAGGCCCTTCCATTTTTAATTTTTGTTTATTACATCAGATATATTGATATTCAAACTGTACAAGACTGGAACCTTCCATTTTTTATCAGTGGTGTAGCAGCATTTATTGCTATAATATTGTTTTTTGTACATAAAATAATTTTTAATCGTATTCTTCTTGGTATTAATCTCTATCTAATAAGTGGAGCTATTGCCATAATCACTCATCAGTGGTGGTTAAATAAAATTTATGGAGAATTGCATGCCTCAGGAGTGTTGGCATGGGTTGTGATTGTTGGTCTTGTTTGTTTATTGTTTAGCCCACATGGGTTTATAGGTGTCAATTCTGCTGATAAACATTCTATCAAGAAATTTTCTTTGCTCTTATTTTTTGTTTCTATTTGTGCTTTCAGTATCTCCTTTGTTCTTCGTGAAAACAGAGTTTTTTCTGAACTTATTCCGTTTACTTTGATATTTTTTACACAATATATATTAAAAAATAAAGTTACTAAGATAAAAGAGGGAGAGATATCAACATAACACAACACTGGAGCGGATCAGGAGCTACGGAGCTGCTCTCGAAGGTTTTCGCCTCAGCCATCCTCACAGCTCATACGCCGGGCGTTAAGTCGAGAAGGAAAAGATAACCCATATGAGCCGTCGTCTTGTC
>JAGLLQ010000340.1 GCA_023140455.1 Desulfobacteraceae bacterium
AAAACCGGGAGATGTGTTTATGGCGCCTTTCTTACTGATAAAGGGTTCTCAATTGATGATGCATTAGTATATAAATTTTCCGATACGGTTTTTATGATTTGTGTGAATTCAGGTATGGGCTCAG
The DNA here is from genome assembly GCA_023140455.1 of Desulfobacteraceae bacterium. The sequence goes on from JAGLLQ010000340.1 coordinate 125, forward strand.
TCATAACTGATCACCTTATTGAAAATAAAAAGAATCTCTCTGTTGAAATAAATGATCTGACAGGAAGAATTGCAAAGATGGATATTCAAGGTAAAAATTCAGCCAGAATTTTAACACAGGTTCTAAAAAACCCGGATGAAATATTTGAAAAAATGCCATATTTTTCTTTTAAAAATGTTGAATTGCTTGACGGAACCAATGTTTTACTTTCAAGATCAGGTTATACTGGAGAATTTGGATTTGAAATATTTTTAACACCCTATGCTATTGTAAAACTATGGAAAGATATTCTAAAAGCAGGTGAAAAATTTAATATAACTCCATGCGGGCTTGGATCTCGAGACTCTCTTCGTGCAGGTGCTGTTCTGCCTCTTTCCCATCAGGATATTGGCAATTGGGAATTCATTAATCATCCATGGGACTTTGCCCTGCCCTATAATACTGAAAAAACAATTTTCACTAAGGAATTTTTAGGCAAAGACAAACTTACAGATAAAATCGAACATTATATCTATCCGTTTGCAGGAGATAACCTTCGAAAAATTGGCACATCAGACAATGCATTTGTTCTAGATGAAGATCAAAATAAAATTGGAACAATACTCACCTGTGCAACTGATATTGGAATTGGATGGCATGAGAATAAAATTGTAAGTGTTGCTTCGCCCAGCCTGCCAGATGATTTAAAATTAAAAGGACTGAGTTGCGGATTTATCAAGGTTAACAAAAAACTTAAATACAATACAAGGCTTACTCTTCAGGAAGGAAAACGAAAGATTTCTGTTGCTATAATGCCTGATATCAGACCAGACAGGACTGCAAGAAAAGCTATTCAAAATTTTTTATAATTAATTTTTATTAATAATAAGGGGATTGTTGTCATGAAAGAAATTCAAGAATTAATTTTACCAGAAGATTTAAAGTATGCTGAATCTCATGAATGGGTAAAAAAAGAAAATGAGACTGTAAAAATTGGACTAAACGATTATGCTCAGGATCAACTTGGAGAAATTGTTTTTGTTGAAGTACCTGAAGTTGGCGAAACTTTTTCAAAAGGTGATGAATTTGGAAACGTAGAATCAGTTAAGGCAGTTTCTGAAATTTATATTCCTGTCTCCGGCGAAATTATTGCTGTTAATGAAGAACTTGAAGATACACCAGAACTTGTTAATGATTCTTGTTATGAAAACGGCTGGATTGCTGAAGTGAAATTAAGTGATCCATCAGAATTTGATAGTTTATTGGATAAAGATGCATATCTTAAAACTTTAAAAGGATAATTGCCATGCGTTATCTTCCACATACTAAAGAAGATATTGACCAAATGCTTGCAAAAGCGGGAGTTTCTTCCATAGAATCCCTGTTTGACTGCATACCTGATAAATTAAAAACCAATAAAGAACTAAACCTCCCAAAGTCACTTACTGAATGGGAGCTTGATGAACATATGGATGATATCGCTTCATCCATAAATGCTTCAA
>JAGLLQ010000341.1 GCA_023140455.1 Desulfobacteraceae bacterium
GAAGTTGAAAAACTTGCTGGTGATCTTTTAAATTTATACGCTGAACGAAAAATTAAAAAAGGGAATGCGTTCAGCAAAGCTGACGAATATTTTGACAACTTTGAAACTTCTTTTCAATATGAAGAAACATCTGATCAACAACAGGCAATTGATGATGTAATTCTTGATATGGAAGAAGATAAACCAATGGACAGATTAATCTGTGGAGATGTTGGGTATGGCAAAACTGAAGTTGCCATGCGAGCATCATTTAAAGCTGTTAACGACAGGAAACAAGTTGCCATTGTAGTTCCAACAACTATTCTAGCAGAGCAGCATCTTACAAGTTTCAGAGAAAGATTTGATTCATATCCGGTTACTATAGAAAGTCTTTCAAGATTTAAAAGTAAAAAAGAACAAAACCTTGTGATCAAAAATACTAAAGCAGGCAGGGTTGATATTATAATTGGAACACACAGACTCCTGCAAAAAGACATAGCTTTTAAATCTCTTGGTTTATTAATAATAGATGAAGAACAGCGTTTCGGTGTTAAGCATAAAGAAAAATTAAAACAAAAACGGAAAACCATAGATGTTCTTGCATTAACTGCAACACCAATTCCGCGAACTTTACATCTTTCTTTGACTGGAATGCGAGATATAAGTATTATTTCAACACCTCCTGAAGATCGTCAACCAATAATTTCATATATATGTGAGAATGATGACAATATTATTGCAGATGCTGTACGAAAAGAGATAGCAAGGAATGGTCAGATCTTTTATGTGCATAATAATATAAAGTCTATTAATAAAACTGCAGAAAATATACAAAAATTAGTTCCGGAAGCACGTATTGATATTGCCCATGGAAGACTTTCTGAAACTATTCTTGAAAAAGTTATGCACAATTTTGTAAATAATAATATAGACGTTCTGGTATGTACAACTATTATAGAATCAGGGCTTGATATCCCATCTGCAAATACGATGATTATAGATAAGGCTGACAGATTTGGCCTTTCCCAAATTTATCAGTTGAGGGGTAGAATAGGGCGGGGCGATAATCAAGCCTATGCTTATCTATTCATACCAGATCAAACAAGAATGACAAGAGATGGCAAAAAAAGACTTGCAGCACTTATGGAACATCGGGATTTAGGTTCCGGTTTCCAGATTGCTATGAAAGATCTTCAAATACGTGGAGCAGGTTCAGCCCTTGGAGCATCCCAATCAGGGCATATTGCAGCGGTCGGATATGACATGTTTCTTAAACTCCTTGATCATGCTGTAAAAGATTTAAAAGGTGAAAACTTTGAAGAAGCCCTTGAGCCTGAAATCAATATATCAATGTCAGCATATCTCCCTGATGATTATATTAACTCAATAGAGCTAAGACTAACTATTTATAGAAGACTTGCAAAGATAAAAAACCTTTCTGAAATATTAAAACTTAAAAACGAACTTATAGATCGTTTTGGTAAATTACCAAAATTTGCTGAAAATATGTTGTTAAAAATTATGCTTAGAGTTCTTTGCATACAATCTGGAATTGAGCGTATTGATTTAAATCCTAACACTCTAACAATTGGATTTTCAGAGCAGCACAGAAAAGACTTGCATAAGATCAATGAAAAAATAATTAAAATACCATTAGAAGCTAAGCTTCTAAATAAAAACAGTGTCAAAATTATTCTTGGAACAAAACGAAAAAATATCTCTAAAGCTTTAATTGAAACAAAAAGCATTATTAAAAATTTCGCCCTTGCTTAAAACTTTAAAAATATAGTATTATAAGAAACTAATTAAATTAAATTTTAAATTTGGAAAAAATTTATATGAATCAAGCCTCAAAGGTTCATTCAGATACAGTTAAACTGATTTCGCTTGGCAGAGTTTCTATAGAACGCGGCGATGCTAAACATAACCTTAATGCGTATAATGTTTTAAATAATGGACTTCAACAATTATCTGTAGGGCAAGCAATTAAAGGTGATCACGTTCTAGAATGTTTATCTCTTTTTCGAACAATGGTAGGATTGCATCAAAAAATCTTGATTTCAAAAAACATTAAAAAAACTTTGATTCCTGACATTTATAAACCTGCTTCAGCACTCAATGATCTTTTAATAAAAAGTGCTCAAGACGCTATTACCAGTGGTGATAAAGATTATATTACTGAACAATGTGAAGTTTTATTAAGTGTTGCCAATATTATAAGATATAAAGAAGATATCCGAAGACTTGGGATTCTTGAAGCCAGACTTAAAAAGGGTATTGGCGACTTAAGAGCAAAAGCTAATATCGTATCAGTTTTTAAGGATGAAGACCGTGAAGTTTTTGATAACTTGATAGAAAAAGTTGAAAGAATTTTAAAACAGGGAGATTTGGAACAAATTGGGATTACTTTGTTAAAATTAGAATCTATAGCCGATAAACTAAAGAACAAATATACTACAAGTATTAGTTACATGAACTATCTGAGGAGTTATCAGAAAAATTATATTATTAAAATTAAAAAAAGAATAGATGAATATGTAAACTCTGTACAAGCAGCAAATTTATACGATAAAATTGAGCTCATGGATCAATTTTCTTTACTTGAAGATCTGGAAGTTTATCATCAGGATCATAATCTTACATTAAGAATGAAAAAAATAAGAAGAAAAATAAATAACTACAGTATTATTCCATTGGAAAAAAAGCTTAAGGATATGGGCGAATACATAGCAGGTCTATATAATAATCCTCACTGGTTTGAATATGAAACAATATATGAAGATAAATTTAATGAAAGTGAGCTTTTTACAGACACATTTTATGAGTATACGCTAAAAGGCTTACCTTCTGAAGAGCTAGCTGAACTTCTGGAAGAAAAAATACAAATGCTAAAACAGCTTGATCTTGTAAAATTAAGCCATATTAACTTTGAAGAAAAAATAATCAAAAAGTTGAAATCTATTGTTGCAGTTTTTACAAATCCAGCTGTTAAATTAACAAAAAAAAGATATCATCATTAAAGGTTCATTGACTTTAAAATAACTTCTGTTACAGACTCGTTAATAAATTTTTCAATTTTTTGTTGAGAAAATTTCAAATCCTTACGTTTAAGATTCAGGTTTACTGGAATAGTTGTCAATGTCTCTTTTTTAAGATTTCCTAGATAAACAATAAGTTTAATGTCAAGAATCATTGAAGTATTAAAACCTTTACTGGCAAAAAATTCAAATTCTATGATATCCCCTGCAAGAATATATTTATAATTATTATTTTTATATTTCTTTTCAATGTTCTTTAATTCTTCAACAGTATGTTCCCATGCTTCTATTCTTGAAATATTGTATCCTGTTTTCTTAAAATAAGACTCAAAAGTTTGAGTTAAAGTCTTAGCAACATTTAAACCATCTACAAAATAAACTTCTTCTTTACCGGAATTAAGCATGCGTTTACCAATATATCCTTTTTCAAGATTTCCTCTTTTATCTAAAAAAGGGACGATTCCGACATTTAGATTTTTAGAAACTTTGTTTTGACCCAGATACCGTAATTTAATAAATTTTGATCCGGCAGTTGTACAACCAATTGTGCATACAATGATAAAAACAAATAAAAAACCTAAACTTATTAATTGATTAGTTTTCATTATTTATCTCCTTATTATCTTTAATTTCAACTGCATCAAGGTATTCTTTAACTGCTCCGATTGTATATGTAAACATTTTTGTACCTGTAATAACGGCAGCAGCGTCATTCTCGCAATTACAAAGCTCTGCAAAGACAGCCCCGATTATTGATGATGTACCTGATGCCTCTTCAGGTGCTTTCTGCAAAACTGTAACATACTTATCAAGTCGTTCTTTTAATATATCAAAATAATTAATCTGTTGGCCAGTTGTTGTTCCGGTTAAAGTTGAGATATTATTTGAAATTTCTCTTATATTGGTCCAATAAATTTCTGAAAGTTGTTTTTTATTTTTATCTGATTGAGGCATATAAAAAGATATTGCCCAGCCTACACCTATTATTTTTAGGATTTGAAGCTCATATTCAACTATTGTGAGGTCTAAGTTGTTATCATTTGGAATTACATTTAGAAGCTCTTTTAAATCATCTCTGTTAATTGCAAAAGTTGAAAGATTCTCTCCAAATTTTTGAACATACAGTGCTTGTTTTTTGGCTTGTCCCATATTCCCTCAGAAATAAAAATATAAATGTTGCACAAATTTAATAAAACATGTCATAAATATTTATTAAATAGTTTTTATAATAACTGAACTAATCTTAATAGTAAATTAATAATGATAAAAATTGAACTCCGGCTTTTTGCTGATTTAAGTAAATTTCAACCAGAAAATTCTGAAGACTATCAAGTTCAGGAGGATACCAGTATCGAACAATTGCTTCTGGAACTTGGAATAGATAAAGAGAGAGCTAAAATTATTTTTGTTAACGGAAGAAAAAAAAATATAGAGGACTCTTTGAAACATGGTGATAGAGTTGGGATTTTTCCACCAGTTGGAGGAGGGTAATAACGAATGAATGACAATAATTTGTTAAAAGACCGATATAATCGAAATCTTAAATCGTTAACACCAGATGAGCAGGAGAAACTATACAAAACAAAAGTCTGCGTTATTGGACTTGGCGGGCTTGGTGGTTGTGTTATGGAGATGCTTTCACGAATTGGTATTGGTAGCCTTACCGGCATTGATAATGATAAATTTGATGCTACTAATCTTAACAGACAACTTTTTTCTCAGGAACATCTAATAGGAACTTCAAAAGCGGATGCAGCTTTAAATCGCATAAAATCAATAAATTCACAGATTGTAATTCACTGCTATGATCAATTATTAACTAAAGAAAATGCATATGATTTGATAAAAGATTCAGATGTAGTCATTGATTGTCTTGATTCAATTAATACCAGGTTTGTTTTACAGGATGCTGCAAAAAAAGCTGATGTCCCTTTAGTATCAGGTGCAATAGCCGGGGCATCCGGGCAGGTGAGTGTTATTTTTCCTCAAGACAGAGGGTTTGAATTGATATATGGAAAAAAAAGCAGGGAAAATATAAAAGGAATTGAAAATGAGCTTGGCAATTTATCTTTTT
>JAGLLQ010000342.1 GCA_023140455.1 Desulfobacteraceae bacterium
AATAAATCAGAAAAAGGAATCCAGAAAATAATTATAAATTCTAAGAATCAAATTAAAAAATATGTGAGAACTGACTGGAGAATAAAACCTCTTTATGAAGTTTTTTTTATTGATTCCATAAAAATTGACTCCTCGACAATCCCATCAAAGCTGATAATTCAAGATAATGCAAATAGAGAGCTAACTCTTGAAATTTTTAAATTCTACAAAAACCTGCCTGTAAAAAAATCTACGTTTAGCTTGACAGAACAGAGATAATGGTAACATTTATCAATGTAAAATTAACTTCCGATATAAGGAGAGATATAGATAAATGATTCATAAAAACGTTGACGAAGCAAAAAAAGGATCAAGTGGATGCGGTGGCAGTGCACAACAGCAGCAGCATATTAAACAGCAGCAACAGCAAGAGATGATGAAAACATCTCTTAAGAAAATAAAAAATAAGCTGTTTGTTCTAAGTGGGAAAGGCGGAGTTGGGAAAAGCAGTGTTTCAGCAAACTTAGCCGTCAGCCTAGCTAAAAAAGGTTTTAAAACAGGACTCATGGATGTTGATCTACACGGACCATCCATCGCACAAATGTTTGGAATCACAGACATGCTTGATATGTCATCTGAAGAGAAACAGCTTTTAGCGCCCAAACAAGTCATGGATAACCTTACAGTAGTTACTATCCAGGCTTTAATGCAGGATAAAGATCAGGCCGTTATATGGCGTGGACCTGCAAAAACCGGAATGATTAACCAGTTCATAGCTAATGTTGACTGGGGAGAGCTTGATTTTCTTATAATTGATGCACCTCCCGGAACCGGTGATGAGCCAATATCTGTGGCACAGGCAATACCTGATGCACAAGGCATTATTGTGACTACTCCACAGGAAGTGGCACTTGCAGATATTAGAAAATCAATTTCATTCTGTAAAACAGTTAAACTTAAAACTCTTGGTATTGTTGAGAATATGTCATCATTTAAATGTCCGCATTGTAACGAGCCTATTGACCTTTTTAGTAATGGTGGCGGCAAGGCAACTGCAGAACAATTCGGGCTCACTTTCTTAGGTTCAATACCATTTGATCTTGATGTTGTCAAATCTGGAGATAGTGGTGAACCTTTATTAACAAAGGGAAGTGACAGTAAATTTGCTAAAAACTTTGAAATCATAGTAGAAAACATTACAAAACAATTATAAAAAATGTCTGAAAAATTATGGGAGATGAAGAACTTTTTAAACCTCAGGGAAAAAGAGTTCTTCTCGCCCATAGCAGCTTTAAGTTCCAATGCCTTAAGAAGAGTTAGCGAACCCCGCCAGGATGCAAGCTACAGACAATCGTTCAGCCTTGACTCGGACAGAATACTCAATTCCATGGCGTATTCCAGATATATTGATAAAACTCAGGTTTTTTCCCTTATTAAAAATGATCACCTAACACATAGGATTGTTCATGTTCAGCTTGTTTCCAGAATTGCAAGAACTATTGGACGATATCTTGGCTTAAATGAAGATTTAATAGAAGCTGCAAGCCTTGGACATGACATTGGACACCCACCATTTGGTCATGATGGTGAAAAGTTCTTATCCTCCCTTACTAAAGAGTATAATGCCGGATTTTTCCATCATAATCTCCAAAGCTTTCAATTTTTAGAACAAATTGAAAGGAAGGGGAAGGGGTGGAATTTAAGCTTACAGACTCTTGACGCCATTGTCTGTCACAACGGGGAAATCCACTCCAAAACAATCAAACCTCAATGGAATAAAACCTTTGAAGATTTTGATAAAATGGTCAAAAAAATGCAAAGCCAGAAAAAACCTGACTCAATTCCCATGACCATGGAAGGGTGTGTTGTTAAAATAGCTGACACAATAAGTTATATCGGCAGGGACATGGAAGATGCCGTAAGACTTAATCTCATAAAACGTGAGGATATCCCTGAAAAATGCCTGCGCCTTCTTGGGAAAACAAATGGAACAATTGTTTACAACCTTGTGACAGATGTAATATCAAACAGCAACCAAAATCCTTATGTCTGCTTTTCAAATGAAATTTCAGAGGCTCTTTTAGAACTTAAAAAATTTAATTATGAAAAAATATATTTAAACCCAAAAATAAAAGTTCATCTGAAAGGGGTTAAAGATATGTTTCGATTTTTATTTGAAAAATATCTTGATGACCTTGAGAAACAAGATAAAAATTCTTTTATATTCAAAGATTATCTCAAGGGACTTTCAGAAGATTATCATAAAGACCATTCAAATGCCCAAATTGTCAGAGATTTCATTGCAGGCATGACTGATTCTTATTTTATAAACAAGATTCCTCAACAAATGAGGCCTGAATATGTTGAGGCTATTTAAAAGATAATATTTAAAAATGTTTGAAAACAGAACATACAGATCAAATATCTCAAAGCCGGGACTTATCTCTTTTAATGTTACAGTAAAAGAAACAAATCTTCATATACAGGCAGAAAAAAATTTAACCCGCGAAGGTGTTCGTGCCATATTAAAATGCAGAAATTATATTGAACAACATATTATCAAATGCCCAGATTTCGCAAAATCATTAACCCCAATAGAAGTAACGGGGATTGTTCCCAATATTATTAATGAAATGATAGATGCCGGAAAAGCTGCCAACGTGGGCCCTATGGCAGCTGTAGCAGGTGCTGTTGCTGAATATACAGGACGCTCTCTCCTTGTAAAGTCTGATGAAATAATTGTGGAAAATGGTGGTGATATCTTTATAAAATCCAAATCGGAAACATTATTCACGATATATGCAAACAAGTCTCCTTTAAGCATGAGAACAGGAATATTAATTGAAAACAGAGAAAAACCATATGCTCTTTGCACATCCTCAGGGACTGTAGGGCATTCTAAAAGTTATGGCAAAGCGGATGCAGTGACTATTCTTTCAGATTCAGCATCCCTTGCTGATGCTGTTGCAACATCTTTAGGCAATATGGTAAAAAAACCAGGCGATATCGAAAAGATCATCAATTACGGGAAGGCGATCAAAGGTGTTTCCGGTATAGTAATAATACAAGATAAAAATATTGGACTATGGGGGAACTTAAAACTGGTTAAGTTGTAATATTAAAGGCTTTAACGTCCCTAATAATCATGGGGAATCCCTTTAATATGCAAAGACATATGTTCCTTGTTGTTTTCCAAACCATCAACCCATCCTTGATTTGCATCATCTTTTGAATCCAGGTCCTTAATATACGGCTTTATATCTAAAAGCGGGGTTTTATCAAATACATCCAAACCTGAAGTAAAGATTTCATTATTAACTATCTTCTTTATCTTAACAATACTGATTCCTATTGGATTAGGGCGGTTGGGGGAACGACTTGCAAACAAACCAACTTTTATATCAGGTGCCCAGGAAGGAGTAATTTTCATAGAAACATCGTCATGCAGACGATCAATATAAAATATAGCATAAATATATTTAAAAAGGTCAAGGTCAGCAAGGCCATCTGTAT
>JAGLLQ010000343.1 GCA_023140455.1 Desulfobacteraceae bacterium
CCATTAATCGTCATTGACACTGATGTATTTGAAGCACACAGGTCAAATCCTCCATAAAGAACCTTTACATCTTCCAATGTACAGATTGAGACACCTGAGTTTCCAATTTTTCCAAAAATATCCGGGCGCTTATCAGGATCTCTTCCATAAAGAGTAACTGAGTCAAAAGCAGTTGAAAGTCTTTTTGCAGGATAATTTTCAGAAAGAAGTTTAAACCTTGTATTTGTCTCTGAAGGACCGCCTTCTCCCGCAAACATTCTTGTGGGGTCCTCATCTGCACGTTTTAAAGGAAAGCCACCGGCAGTATATGGGAAGCTTCCTGCAACATTTTCTTTCCTCATCCACTTATAATATTCACCAGGGTCCTCAAACTTTGGAATGGCTACTTTGGGAATTTTTGAGCCTGAGAGAGATTTTGTAAAAAGAGGTATTTTGAGTTCTTTATTACGTACTTTATAAATCAGATCATCCGCTGTATAAATAGCTTCTAAATCTTTAAATTCATTTAGAGTTTCCTCGGTTTCTTTATCAACTTTGTTCTCTGACTCATGAATCAATTGCTTTAAAGCTCCAATCGTGGCAGAAAGGTTATCCGAACCGGACTTTTCAAGAAGTTTTTCTGTCTCTGTAATATGCCATCGCTCTCTTACCGCCTCTGATTGTTCAAAAGTTTCTTTATGATATTTTCTCACTGTATCAGAGATTTCAGAAAGGTACCTTGATCTGTCTCCTGGAATTATTATTGTTTTTGATGATGATTCCTTAACATCCTTTTTGGGTAATGAAGTTTCAAACTTAATTCCTTTTTTCTGTTCAATCAGATTCAAAATTTCATGGTAGAATGCAGTCACACCATCATCATTAAACTTTGATGCAATTGTCCCAAAAGCAGGCATATCTTCCAAAGGTTTATCCCATGCCTTACGGTTTCTCTGCATCTGCTTTCTGACATCTCTTAAAGCATCTTCACTCCCTGTTTTCTCAAATTTATTTACTGCAACAATATCAGCATAGTCAAGCATATCAATCTTTTCAAGCTGGGAAGGCGCTCCAAATTCTGCTGTCATTACATATATTGGTATATCAACAAGATCTACTATTCTGGAATCACCCTGACCGATTCCGGCAGTCTCTGCTATAATAATATCATAACCGGCAGCTTTAACTACTTCGATTGCCTCGGGCAGAATCGCCGGGAGCTCACTCTGGGCCTCTCTTGTTGCAAGAGAACGCATATAAACTCTGCCGGTTTCTATGGAATTCATCCGTATTCTGTCACCAAGCAGAGCACCTCCTGTTTTCCGTCTTGAAGGATCACAACTGACAACTGCAATATTAATATCCTCAAAATCCATAAGGATTCTTAATATCAATTCATCTGTAATAGATGATTTCCCTGCTCCACCAGTACCTGTAAGACCAATTACAGGCACATCTTTTAATTTTGCAATTTCAGAAACCTTTGATGTGATCTCCTTAAACATATCAGGATTTTCTATTTTAGCAGTCTGAACTGCAGAGATAAAATTAGCAGTTGCATATTTTTCATCTACTCTAAGCTTTGAATAGTCAAGATTATCAAAATCAACAGTCGGGAAATCCATTCTTTCCATTTGATCATTTATAATACCCTGGAGTCCCAATTTTGCACCATCTTCAGGGGAATATATCCTTTCCACCCCATATTCCTGAAGTTCTTTTATCTCAGAAGGAATTATCACCCCGCCGCCACCGCCAAACACTTTAATATGCGAAGCGTTTTTTTCTTTTAGCAAGTCAACAATATACTTGAAAAATTCAATATGCCCTCCCTGATAACTTGAAACAGCAAGTCCCTGGGCATCTTCTTCTATTGCCGCATCAACTACTTCTTCCGCAGATCTGTTATGTCCTATATGAATCACTTCAACTCCGGAATCCTGAAGAATCCTTCGCATGATATTAATAGAAGCATCATGCCCGTCAAAGAGTGAAGTTGCAGTTACAACCCTTAATAAATTTTCTGAACTATATATTTCTTCTGAAAAAATCATCTTTTCTCCTTTATTGATTGCCAAAAGCAAACCCGAGAATAAAATCAGTCTGAGTTTCTATATATTCTTCAATGGTATAATCATTTTTTAAATTCCATCGTCTGAATGCCCACATATGGCCAAGCACTGAGACATTATGTCCAACCAAATTGATGGTTTTATCATCACAATCAGGAAGCACCCCTCTCTCACAGAGTTCTTTTAAAATATCAATGAATATTGCTGTTATATTAAGCTCATTTTGAAGGACTCTCTCTTCCCATTTTTTTGGAAGAAACTGGGTTACCTGGTACATTAACAAAATATGATCAGACATTTTATCACATACAAGCAAAAACTCACGTATGACCTCGGCAAGCCTTTCTCTCTCATCACCTTTACGGGATAAAGCTTCTTCAACTGCTGCCTGTACTTCTGCATGAATAGTCTGACAAACAAGGTACAACAGATCTTCTTTGGAACTTACATATTCATATAACGAACCGATGGAAAAGCCTGATGCCTTTGCTATCATTCTGGTTGTGGTTTTATGATATCCATGCTCGATAAAAAGCTTTACAGTGGAATCAATGATCTGTCTCCGCCTCTGTTGAACAAGCTCAGGGTTTTTTATCTGAGTTGGAACCTCATT
>JAGLLQ010000344.1 GCA_023140455.1 Desulfobacteraceae bacterium
TTACAGGTATAACAGATGAGGCCCAGTCACTTGATATAATGTCAAAAAATGTGGAGTATGCAGTATTAAAGGTCGGTAAAAAAGGAAGCTTTATTTCCTATGATGGCAAGGTTATAAAAATTGAACCTGTTAAAGGAGCAAATGCCATTGACACAACAGGTGCCGGCGATCTTTGGGCAGCAGGGTTTTTGTTCGGCCTTGCAAATGGGTATTCCATTGAAAAAAGTGGCAAAATAGCATCAGCATGCGGATTTGAGGTAGTTCAGGTTATGGGAGCTCAAATTCCTGAGCAGGGCTGGGCAAGAATCAGGCAAATTGCTACACAGTAGACGGGCAAATACCTCAGGGATGCTAATAATAAAATTATATTAATTGTCTTTATTCATCTGTTTGAACACCAGACAGATAAAAATTAAACAATTTATCCTATTTTAAAGTCATTATTACGCTGCCAGACTTTATTTTTTTTGATTTATCCTCTTCTCCAGATGGTTCTGGTTCTAAAGTCTCGGCTTCAACAATGAAAATTCTTTTAGGGTCGATACTCTCTTTAGCAAGCATTGCTCCTTTTATGATCAAAGCTCTGTCACTTGCAAGTTGTTTTAATTCATCATCAGACACCTGTATGCTCTTTTTAATTATGTTGATCATTTGATCCCTGATTATTGCTGTATCCACTTCTTCAATATCCTCGGTTGTATTTGAATCTATTGTTTCATTCTCATCATCTTTATTAGCGGCCTCTTTTGAATTAATCTGGTTTGTTAACTGAATACCTTCTTCTGTCTGATTAAAAACAATATTCAGATACATATCATACTCTTCATCAGACAATGTGATCTCATCAATGGGGATTGCCTGGCCGCCCTGTTCAATCATAATTCTTAGTTTTTCTTCCGTTAAACGCTGCCCAAGCTTTTTTTCTACAAGTGCTGATTTGTCATTGTCAATGCTTACATATCCTGCTATTTCCAGATTCAACCCAGGCCGTTGGGTTAATGCCTTGATAAGAGTTTCAACTTTTTGAGCACCATTAGAGGTAATATCAAATGACCCTGCATCAAATGCAATAATATTTAAATCTTCACCTCCACCAAACATAGCTCCCAATAGAGAAAAGGGTGCAGTGGCAGCTTTTACCAACAGGTTTACAATAACTTTGATAATAATACCACCTAAACTGAATTTAGGGTCATCAAGATCACCTTTAACCGGTATATCCAGAGAAATCCTTCCCATGGGGTCTTTTAACAGGGAAACAGCCAATCTCATAGGTGCCTTTATGGCATCCTCACTTTCAACTTTTTCACCAAAGTCGAACTGATCTAAAAATATATCATTGGTGGAGTTGATTTTTCGTTTATCCACAAGATATTTTAGATCAAGGGATAGTTTTCCTTTTTGAATCTTATATCCAGCATATTTCCCTGCATAGGGGCTTAAATATCCAAGATCCATATCAGAGCAGGCCACAATCATGTCACAGAAAAAATCGGTTTTTAAGGGGTTTATCTTTCCTTTGATCTCAACAGGTGTATGTTTGTTTACCATGGCTTTTATTTTAATGTTTGACTCTATGGTTTCTTCAGAACTCAATCCGGTTATATTTGCATTTATCTGGGTCAGTATAGTTTTAAAATTAGGTGTCACAGATTGATCATTAAATACCACCTGACCCTTTTCCATGATTACCTGCCCGATTTTAATTGGGATAGAAGAAGAATCTTCCTGGTTATTTCCTTCATTTGTATCCTCTTTTTGGGCAGTATCTTTTGTAATTTCATTGAAATTTAAAGAACCATTTGAGTAAATCGCTACGTTTATAATCGGTTCCATAATTTTCAAGGTTTTTATGCTTGCTGCCATGGGTGATACATTAAAATCTATATCCTTGATTCCTAAATTCCTAAATTTTATGAGTGTTTTTGTTTTTTGACTATCAACAACATGAAAATCATTAATATCAATAGCACCTTGATATTTTGCTTTTAAGGGGCCTTTATCCGATTTTACCATTGAGACCTGACTTGATGTTGAAAATTTTCCATCAGATATAATCAGATTTAAATATTCAGCAACAAAAGGTTGAAACTTTGCAAGATGAATTTGATCTACAGAAAGGGCCACATCGGCTGCCAAGGGATTTATCCCCATATTACCTGAAATATTGATTTTGCCATCTTTATTTAAATTGAAACTGAGACTGCTTTCTGTCTTTGTTTCAGGCACAGTTGAGAATCCTTTTGAGTTTAGGGTTATGTTATCAAGAAGAATCTGTCCTTTGTCCTTGGATATAAGGTCATCTGCCTTTATTGTAAATTCGTTAAACTCAATCTTTGCAACATTTACATTCCATGCTGGAGTTATCTCTTTATCTGATGCAGGTTTTGGTTCCGGTTTAGTTTTGCTGTTTTGCGGCGGCAGTAGAGCTTCAATGTTGAGTTGATTATCAATAAGTCGATAAACATTCAGACTGCCGTTCAAGGCAGATATTTTGCCGATATTCACAAGTTGCTTTTCTGTTTCAAGTTTAATGTTTTCGACAGCAAAATTTTGAAGCGAAAACACATCTTTTTTATCAGATACATCTTTTAAGGTCACCAAAGCATTATTAATTGCAATTTTGCCGCAATTAAGCTTAACAGGTAAAGGTTTTTTCGGTGTTCCAGCTATAGTACTTTCTTTGGAAGGATTTTTAGTATCTATATTGCTCTCAGGTATAAGATTATAGATATTTAATGGATTGGAATCGCCTTTTAACTTTCCCAGAGCCAATGAAATATTTGGAGAAGACACAATTACTTCTTTAATATTTATATCACCTTTCATTATCTCGGATTGATCTATAGAAATGCTAAGCTCGTTCATTTTAAATACAGAATTTGCTTTTAAATCATTGATTCCAAGTCTGAAAAGTCTAAGTTCTCCTGATAAAAAAAGTTGGGGTAATATTTCTTTGTCTTTAAGTTGAGAGAATTCAATAGAACAAAATAGATCCATTGTTCCGCTATTTAAATCCATATTAGTTTTAAATGGGATGTAATCGTAATAAGTTTTTAAATCAATTCCCTTAAGATCTAAATTCATTTTGGTTGTTTGCGAAGCCAGAAATGGTTTAGTTTCTCCTTCAAGCGTGATGGGTGATCCGTTGAAGTTTACTGAAAAATGAGGAGTAACAAAAATATCCATATGTGTGTCTAAATTGGAAATAAATGGAATGGCGATTTCCATTTCAGAAAAAAAATGAGTTTTATTTTGTGGCAGGTCATTGATGATAATTTTGCCGTTATTGAAGATAATATTGGACACAGAAAAATTTAAGGGTTTAAAAGGCTTTGGGTGTTCTTTTTCTTTAATTTTTGTCAAGTTAGTTGATTTTGAAGGGATAAGGTCACTAAAATTATAAGTTTGGTCTTTATAACGTGTTGCATTGAAAAACAGGCCATCTATCCTTACTTCTCGGATCACAGGGCCCAGCCTGAAAATAGAGCTTGTTTGAAGATTAACCATAACTTTATCAAAGGAAAAAAAGGTTTTATCAGAATTTTTTTCTTTGATGTATAATTCTTCTATGGTCAAAAATAAGGAATAGGGATTAAAGGTTATCTTGCTGATGGAAACCTGTCGCTCAAGAATATTAGTTAGTTTATCAACAGATATTTTCTGAAGGATTCTGGGAAGGATAAAAAATCCGAAAAGCGTATAGAAAACTAGAAATAATCCTGTCCATAAAACAATTTTCTGCCATCGGTTAAATGCTTTATATCTTGTCAAAAGCCCCATCTATTACTCCTTCTTTAAATAAGAATAGAACAAAAATAAATATTATTTATTGATATGCCAGAAAGCTGTTGCTGTCAAACCCTCATGCTTTCTGATTATTAAATCGTTTTCTGCAATGGTTTTAAGATAATCATTGATAATAGTTTCAAGTTCAGCATCATTTTTGTTAGATACTTTTTTAAAAAATGCAAACTGCTCTTTAAATTCTTTTTCAATGCTTATTTTTTCTTCCCATTTTATTTTATCAAATGTTAATTCCGGAAAATACCCCATGGAAAAGAGTAAATTTAATTTAAATAAAAAAGTTTGAGGTTTGTCTTTTAAAGTGCGGTTCATGATTATTTCCCATAAAGCATCAAGGATGTTATGTTTCCGGGTGCTTGCCCATCCTTTTATTACACATCCTTTTTTTGATGCCTGTATCATTTTAAAAAACGACTGAGGACTTGATGTAGCAGGCGACATAAAAGCAACGACAAGGTCAAATTTGTTTGTCCATTTCATTTGTGCCAAATCAATTTTATTCCAGTCTTTGTGTAAAAAGGTGATTTTATCCTCAAGAGTTTTAGGTAAATCTTTTTTACAACGTTCAAGCATACCTTTTGAAAAATCAAGAGCTGTGACCTGGCATTTGTTTTCTGCAAGCTCTCTTGCAAAAAGGCCTGTACCACAGCCAATTTCAAGAATACTGCAATTATCAAATATTAGTTTTTCAGCTTTTAAAAGTTTTGTGATCTTATTTAGTTTCCGGGATGCGATTTCTTCATTTTTTGTGTTATAGGAAAGAGAAGCTGTGTCCCAATATTCCGGAGTAGAAAAACCTTTATGCACTTGATATGTATCATCGGTTTTTGTATTCTCCTCTTGTTTTATATTATTCCACTGGTCTATCCAAAAGTTTTCAGTAAAAATCGTATTACTCATAAGTCTATTCCAAAATAATTGACAATAACAAGCATCTTAGCATATATTATATAGATACGAAAATATTTTGATGATTTCGTCATTATTTGTCGAATTGTTTGCTTAGATTTTAATGATAACAACCAATAGCTTTGAATTATTATTGCTGCTTTTAAAATAATACTATTTTAGAGGTTTCATTATTATGAGTTTTATAAAGATAATTGATAGATTGTTTTTTGTACTATTGTTAATTAGCCTCTCTTTTTTTATTTGCAAGACAGCTAAAGCTTTAGAGCCAGTAAAAATAGCACTGATTTCTTCAGAGACAGGCATAGCAGCGAAACCTGGTAAGCCAATGGTTCAGGGTGCCAAAATGGCTGTTGATGAAATAAACAGTCAAGG
>JAGLLQ010000345.1 GCA_023140455.1 Desulfobacteraceae bacterium
CCTGGGTCATCATATAAAAAAAATATGCTTTTTTTGAGATTCTGTTCTCCCAGTGCCCCGTAATTTTTGCCATGGCAATTCCAAAGGAGAATATGATCAAAAAAATCAAACCAACACCAACACTCCCCATGGAAAATCTATTGTTAAAAAAAGAGAACTTAAGAGCATCTTTTTCAGGACAGACATTCACACATTGTAAGCATGCGCTGCATTCAAGAGAATGAGAGCTCTTTCCCTGCCTGATATTGATTAACCCGGGACAGAATTTTTCACATTGCCCGCAATCAGAACATTTAGATGGGTTATGGTTTATCCTGCCCATGCTTAAAAAACTTAAAACACCTAAAAGTGCCCCGTAAGGGCATAAGTAACGGCACCAGAAATTTGGGATAACAACAGATAAAATAATTAGTCCAAGAATAATAATAAAAGCGGTCATTGAAATTTGAGAAAAAAACTTAAGCATTTTTATATCAGCCAGAATATTGTAGGGACTATTAATAAAGCTTTCAATGGCCTCTAAAGGCATATTAAAAAAGATAGTCCAGATAAAAAACAAAGCAAGAAGATACTTAATGCTCCTCAGTATTCTATCTATCAATAATGGAAGTCTGAATCCGTATTTAAATATAAGATGATGAATTTTTAACAAATATTCTGACAATAAGCCTAATGGACAAACCCATGAACAAAAGCCTTTTTTTACAATCAAAGCGGTTGAACAAATAATTAAAAAAAGAACAAAGCCGGAAGGATGAACATCATTTATGATTCCGGTAAAAGCAAAATATTTTAAACTGACCAGAGCACTGATGGGTAAAAACATCTCAACACCTGGGGGGCGATCAACAAGAGGAAACATCCCTTTTTCAAGCTGCCCTGCAAACTGACCAAACCTGAACCCGACATAACAGACAATGACTAAAAATAAAAATTGCACCACCCTCCTGACCATCTGGGAAGCTTTTTTGCTTTTGATTTTATTTAAAAACTCCAAATCTTACCTCTCTAAATGGTGAGTTAAATATAAGATCATATCTTAATATAATTTTATATTACAATTGAGGCAGACAATTCCTTGATTTAGATCAAGATTGATAAATCAGGGGACACTAAGTTTTACTTGCAGCAAAATTTGTTATACAAATATAGTATGGACGAAAAAATAAAAAAGATTGTTTTTATCAGTCTTATTGGTCTTGTTGTTATAATTGGTATTCTTCATTATGTAACACCCGGACATATGATTCTCTTCCATGACTCTTACAGGAGACTCAGCTACTTTCCAATTGCCATAGGGGCAATAATCTATGGGCTGCCCGGAGGAATAACCCTTGCCATCTTGTCATGTCTCAGTTTTATCCCGCATCTTTTCATGTTTTGGGCGCAAGGCCCTGAAGCTTACTATAGTGAGCTTTCTGAAATTATATTCTACCTGGCTGCAGGTGTTGTGATCGGTGTTATTTCAAGCCGGGAAAATAAATTAAGAAAGAAACTGGCAAACTCTTATAAAAGACTTCACAAACAGGCAATAAGACTTGTGAAAGCTGAAAAACAATTAGGGCAGCGCCAAAAATTAAGCATGCTCGGGCATGTATCTGCATCACTTGCCCATGAAATTAAAAACCCTTTAGCGTCAATAAAAGGTGCGGCTGAAATCCTGGCTGATGAGGTTCCAGAAGGTCATGAAAAACATGAATTCATCGAAATTATGAAATCAGAGGTTTCAAGGCTTAACAACTCTGTTGAAGAAGTACTAAATTATTGCAGAGGCCAACAAATAACCAATGAAACAAAACTTGAACCCATAAATGACATCATTAACAGAGTGATATCACTGGTTGACAACAGAATAAAAGAAAAACAGATTACTATTAAAAAAAGTAATGATACAGAAACACCGGATTTTTTCACAGACAGCACAGCCATGATTCAGGTTTTACTGAATATTTTATTAAACGCAATTGATGCTGTTGGCAAACATGGAAAAATCAGAATTGATCATTTTCCTGAAAACAAAGGATACAGAATAGATATTTCAGACAATGGCCCGGGAATTGCTGAAAATATAAAAAAAGATATTTTTAAACCTTTTATGACATTTAAAGATGGAGGAACAGGTCTTGGACTATCTATTACAAAGAAACTCCTTAAAAGCTTTGGGGGGAACATAAGCCTTGCTGAATCACACTCAGGCGGTGCCAGATTCAATATTTATATACCAAAAATAGAATCTGCAACAAGCCTGCAAAACAGATAAGGATAAAAAGAATTATAATGCAAAAATCCATTTTATTAATAGATGATGATGAAAATTTAAGAAGAGTAACAGAATACAACCTCTCTTCCAAAGGTTTTAAAGTTGTTACTGCCAAATCAGGAAAACAGGGCCTTGAATATTTTAAAACATACTCCCCTGATATTGTGGTGTCTGATGTACAACTGGGAGACATGAATGGCATAAATCTGCTCGAACAGATTAAAAAAAAAGTCCCTGATATGCCTGTCATTATTATTACTGCATTTGGTTCTATTGAAATGGCTGTTCAGGCAATGCACAAAGGTGCTTTCAACTTTATCACAAAACCCTTTGACAGGGATACTCTGATACTATCCTGCGAAAAAGCACTGGAACTCAAAGGATTAAAGTCCAAAGCTGAGCTGTTGGCAAGTGAAGTGAACCGTCTCACCGGAACTGAAGGGATTGTAACAGCTAGCAGTGTCATGAAAGAGCTGCTTGATACAGCATCCAGAGCTGCAAACAGTGAAGCAACAATTTTGATTGCCGGAGAATCAGGCACTGGCAAGGAGGTATTATCAAGATTAATCCATCAGCAGAGCCCAAGAAACAATGGGCCTATGGTTACTGTGAATTGTGCTGCCATCCCTGCAGGGTTAATTGAAAGTGAACTTTTCGGACATGTAAAAGGTGCTTTTACAGGTGCAGTTAAAAACAGGAAAGGACACTTTCAGACAGCATCGGGCGGAACTCTTTTTTTAGATGAAATCGGAGAAATTGGAACTGATATACAGGTTAAACTCCTCAGAGCAATCCAGGAAAAAGAAGTCCAGCCTGTGG
>JAGLLQ010000346.1 GCA_023140455.1 Desulfobacteraceae bacterium
TCATCTCGTGCATCTCCACGAAATGATCAGTTACCTGTTGACTACTATTTTTATACGATAACATTAATAGCTCATCTACCTGGTGTAGAAGGAGTAACGGGGGCCTCCTCATTGAGGAGAGCCTCCAGCTTTTATATATGCTTTATATTCCTTCTCCATTTTCTTTCTTATTCAACAATTCAGTATTGTCTATCATCTTCTTTCTATTAGTTTTAATCCGCTGTTCCAGTTTTTTCAGATCCTCCTCGGGATTTGGAAGCTCTTCAGGCATAGTACCTCCCAGTTCCTCAATAGTCCGGCGTACTTTTTTGCCAACTTCAAAATGAGTCTTATTGGCTTTGCTTTTCCCCTGAATATTCTCACGCGAAGTTTTTCTTCTGCCTGGGTGGCACGGAAAAGGTTTGCAGCAAGCTCCTGCCTTCGTGTCTGAATGGCAAAATATGTCTGTCCATTGGCGATAACCGGCTTTGAGGGGTCACCATTCTGAACAATCAAGTAGCAGGCGTAACGGGAAAGAGCATATGACAACATCTCTCTTTTGCCGCCTTTTCCCAATGTTATCATCTCGTGCATCTCCACGAAATGGTTTTCAATCTGTTGTCCACTATTTTTGCAGGCTTTCTTTGCTCTTTCTATAACCGGTAGAAAATTACGAAATTCTGCATATTCCAGAATTTTAGACAACTGCCGGGCCATCCAGAATTCTTGTCCATCTGAACCAATGTACTTAATTTCTTCAAAAGTTTTATGATGTTTTTTTTCAATACTTTTTTCTTTCAATACAATGAACCTCCATTTATCTACAACCCACTCACAACAGCACTAAGCATCTTCCCGCTCATTTTTTCTTTATCAGAAAGATTTTCACCTAAGTGGTCGCATAATGCCATTAAGGAATCGACTTTGGCTACTATTTGTTTTTGTTCAGCGAGAGGAGGTATAAAAATCAATTCATTTAAAAATTTATTTCGATTTAATGTTGGCACAGCAGTACTTGAAGAGTACTTTGTGAAATCAAATGCTTTCAAAAAAAGATACACATATTTTTTATTATTGCGACAATAATCTTCACCATATAAAACGGTATTTAATGGCCAATGCTTTCCTTCTATATAGTGAGCTTTACCTGTTGAACCAGAACGACCAATCACCACTCCTTCTTCAACGATATACTCATTATGATAGCCATTAATACCACCTGAAGAAGCTACAATATAATGACCTTTTTTTCTTTTTCTTTTAGGTAAATCATGTCCTCTTTTCAAAAGGCAGAAGTTAAAAAACTGACTTTTAACCCAATTATTTGGTGTTTTTTTATCTTCAAATATTACTTGATTTACCTTTTTTAGAAATTGCTTTCTACCTGTTTTTATTTCATCTTGATTTTTAAAAGATTTAAAGATTTCTTCTTGCTGAGACTCAATAACAGTATTTTCGCTTCGCCAGTATTGGGTCAGTTTTCCCTGCACCGCCATTTGCAGAATCATCTCGCGTAGTTTTTCCACTCCGCCTGGAGATTGAGCCAATATATCAAAATTATCAAATAAAAATTTCATTATTTAAATATCCATATTTTTCAAATTGTTTTTAACAGGTTTTTGCCATTCAAGGTGATTTTGTATTTCTGGAGATGGCTCTTGGGTTTTTCAGGGATTGTCATTTCAATTAATTTGTCTTCAAGTGCTGGTCGCAGGTAATTTTCCCTGAATGTAGGACGATGGGATAAGTTTAGCTTTTGCATCAGTTCCTTAGCTGAAAAAGGATTTTTTGACAGGAGTGACAAAAGCTTTTTGGCTTGGTCGGTCACTTGGTCGGTCACTTGGTCGGTCTCAATAAGTTCCTTAAGGGCTAAAGCTATTGAATTGAGCATAAATTCAATAAATAAGGTAGAATCTGCCTGTTGGTCTGATTTTGCAAGAACCTTGTAATAGTTATCCTGATCGCTATGGATAATAGTTTCTACAGGAAGGTATGCAAAAAATGGTTTCCAGCGGCTTAAAATAAGTGTTTGCCACAATCTTCCCATTCTCCCGTTCCCATCGGCAAAGGGATGGATAAACTCAAACTCATAATGAAATACTGAGCTTGCTATCAAAGGCTGGGCATCTGTATTTTTAAGCCACGCAAACAGATCATTCATCAGGTTTGGTACTCTTTTTGCCGGAGGTGCCAAATGAACAACCTTTTTACCTTTTATAATACCGACATTACCACTGCGATAGTTTCCGCTTTCGCTGACAAGTGATTCCATCAGCATTTCATGAGCATGGAGCAGGTCTTTTTGGAGCAATGGATTTAATTGTTCAAGTTTTTCATATACTGTAAAGGCATTTTTAACTTCTTTGATTTCCTGAGGGGCTCCCAATACTCTTTTCCCTTTTATAATAGCTGTTACCTGTTCAAGAGAAAGAGTATTGTTTTCTATGGCCAAAGAAGCGTGAATTGTCCGTATACGATTTGAGCGCCTGAGTTGTGGGACATGATTTACTGAACCTTCAATTGATAAACGTCCGATGATCTCACTTATTTCTGAAATCATTCGTACAATTTCTGCGGTAATAGTATAGGGTGGGGTATAGGATGAGTTCTTCATCGGATATTGCCTCCAAGAGATGCCATAAGCTCTTTTTTCAGCTTATTACGTGTTTTTTGAGCTTCTTTTTCAAGTTGCAAATATTCTTTAAGAATATCTTTTGGATCTCCCAGGTTTTCATCTTCTACATGGGGATTTTTTATATCCAGGTTATAGTTGTTGGCAATAACATCTTTTACAGAAACCTTCCAGGCAAACTCACTCTCTTTACGCTTTTTCCACCATTTTTTTTCAGGTTCAAATTCTTCAATGCGCATTGGTTTGCTTTTATTGTATGATTTATACCCTTTTGGATAAGGATGCTCATAATACCAGATGTCTTTTGTTGTTTCACCTTTTGTAAAAAAGAGGAGATTAGTTTTAATACCTGTATAAGGGTTAAAAACTCCATTTGGCAGGCGTACTATAGTATGTAAGTTGCACTCTTCCAATAATCTCTTTTTAATTTTTGTTTTTACACCTTCTCCAAAAAGAGATCCATCAGGTAAAACTATTGCAGCTCGTCCTCTTGGTTTCAGCATATGAATGATGTACACCAGAAAAAGATCAGCAGTTTCTCTTGTTTGAAAATTTTTTGGGAAATTAGACTCTATTCCATCTTCTTCCATTCCACCAAAAGGGGGATTGGTTATTATACAATGGACACGCTCTTTTGGGCTTATATTTCTTAGCGGTCTGCTAAGAGTATTGTCATGTTTGATATTAGACGGAACTTCTATGCCGTGTAATAACATGTTGGTTGTTGCCAAAAGGTGAGGCAGAGGTTTTTTTTCTACACCAAAAATAGAATCCTGCAAAAGTTGTTTATCATCATTGGTTTTTACCTGTTTTTCAAAATTCAAAATTGTATGTGCTAAAAATCCGCCTGTTCCACATGCAGGATCTAATACCTTTTCACCAAGTTGTGGGTTTACCATATCAACCATAAACTGGGTTACAGCCCGTGGTGTATAATATTCTCCGGCATTACCAGCAGATTGCAAATCTTTAAGAATTTTTTCATAAATATCGCCAAAAAGATGCCTGTCTTCTGAATCATTAAAATCAACATCATTTTCAATAATATTTACAACCTGCCTTAAAAGAGTGCCTGATTTCATATAATTATAACTGTCTTCAAACACAGAGCCTACAACACGAGCCCGGTCACTTGCTCCGGCTGTTGTAGCAAGAGACTTTAATTTTGGGAAAAGATCATTGTTTACAAAATCAATTAATTCTTCACCTGTCATGCCTTCTGCATCTTCTGCCCAATTACACCACCTAAAGCGACTGGGTATTGGAGACTTATAATCTTTAATGGTTAATTCCCATTCTTTTTCCTTATCTCCAAATATTTTCAGAAAAATTAACCATCCAATTTGACTTATCCGTTGTGCATCGCCATCCACGCCAACATCTTTACGCATTATGTCTTGAATGGTTTTAATAAGGCTTACAATTGACATCTATACTTTCTCCAAATCTATTTATTTTACAACTTACAAAAATTTCTTGTGAGTTGCCTGTTATCAAATCTAAGTTGCATATCTATACAGCTCTTGTTCCAGTTCATATAATGCCTGTTTATAATTTTCTTTTCCGCCAAAAGCACTTATAAGTTCCATGGGAGTACCCAGGTCTGAAAGAGGTTTAATGGTTAGAATTTGCGTCTCCTCAATCTGTTCAATTCCTTGATCAGCATATTTCTCAAGCAAAGCATTTAGAACTGTTTGTGCTTTTTCACCATATTTTGTGAAGACATTGCGCTTTCTGACATTATTTGCTCTTTCTTTTCGTGTTAATGCAGGCTGTCCCCATACAATATGACAGATCATATCAAAAGGATCTAAATCCTTACCCACTTCTTCTGCCAAAGCTTCAAAGAATACACCTTGCTGAGCAAGCTCTTCTATTACAACTTTTTTCTTTTGTGCTTTTGACCATTGTTTTAAAAAGGTATCAAGTGATTGATACTCCCTTGTTATTGCTTTTTTTGTATAATCTTTTAAAGATTCTGTAATAAGCTTTCCGTCCTGTCCATAATATTGTACCCGTTCAGCAACCACAGAAACTTCCACATCTTCCACTACATAATTAATACGATTTGGTTCATCTTCTTCACTATTATTATCTAAAAAGCCACTATTCTCTGGTAAAGGTGTTTTGCCTGCATCACTATTCTCCTCTTCATCATCAGGAGGAACTGGTGACTCACCTGGCTCAGGAATATATATTTGCACAGGCTCACCATCAAAATCAGCATCTGCAAATAGCTCAGTGGCTTTTTTAAAATCCATAATGGTAAAATAATACTTATCATAATCTTCATTGATACGAGTGCCGCGCCCGATAATCTGCTTAAATTCTGTCATTGACTGAATACGCTGATCAAGCACAATCAATTTACAGGTCTGGGCATCAACTCCTGTTGACATAAGCTTTGATGTTGTCGCAATAACCGGATAAATTTGCTCCGGGTCAATAAAATTATCTAATTCTGCTTTACCTTCTTCATTATCTCCGGTAATGCGCATTACATATTTATAGTTTTTAGATGTTATATCTGCATTTTGATTAACCAACTGCTGACGCATACGGTCTGCATGGTCGATATTTGAACAAAAAATAATTGTTTTGTCATAACGGTTGGTGGCTTTTAAAAATTCTGTGACTTTTTCTGCAACAAGGCTTGTCCGTTGTTCCAAAATCAATTTTTTATCAAAATCTTTCTGATTATAAATTCTATCTTCTATTTCATGTCCGTGCTTATCAAGCTTTCCTTTTTCCGGTCTCCAGCCCTCAAGATCTTTATCTAAATCAATGCGCACAACTTTATAGGGCGCTAAAAAACCGTCTTCAATGCCTTGCTTTAATGAATAGGTATAAAGAGGGTCACCAAAGTAATCAATATTTGATACATCTTTTGTTTCTTTTGGTGTTGCAGTAAGGCCGATTTGTGTGGCATGGGTAAAATATTTTAATATTTCTTTCCAATTAGAATCTTCAGCAGCACTACCACGATGGCACTCATCAATAATTATCAAATCAAAAAAAGTTGGAGAAAATTGTTTGTAAATATTCTTTTCTTCTTCGCTACCGGTAACAGCCTGATACAATGAAAGATAAATTTCATATGATTTATCTGCTTGTCTTTTCTTAATTTTGGTCATTACATTACCAAAAGGTTTAAAATCATTTGTTTTGGTTTGATCAATAAGAATATTTCTATCTGCGAGAAAAAGAATACGTTTGCTTGTGCCCGATTTCCATAAACGCCATATAATCTGAAAAGCTGTATATGTTTTACCTGTACCTGTTGCCATTACCAACAAGACTCTATTCACACCTTTTGCAATAGCCTCAATGGTTTTATTTATTGCGTTTATCTGATAATATCTGGGAGTTTTACCGCTTCCATCATGGAAATAATCAAAAGTAATTACTTTATTTTGTTCTGTTGATATTTCATTGGCAGAACAATATTTCTCCCACAATTCTTCGGGAGAAGGAAACTTGTCTAATGAAATTTCTTTTTCAATATTTTCATCTTTTGAATAGTCATTATGAAACAGAAACGCATCGCCATTTGAAGAAAAGACAAAAGGTACTTTTATCATTGCAGCATAACCTATTGCCTGCTGCATTCCATCAGAAACAGTATGTTTATTATCTTTTGCTTCAATAATTGCAATTGGGATATTCGGCTTATAGTATAAAACATAGTCAGCTCTTTTATTTTTACCGCGAGTATGAATTTTTCCGCGAACAATCACCCGACCTTTGGTTAAGGAGACTTCTTCGCGCACCTGCAATTGAATATCCCATCCGGCTTTTTCAATAGCCGGAGTAATAAATTTAGTACAAATGTCTCTTTCTGAAAGATTTTTCTTGTTCATGTGTTATTCTTCTACCCAACATGGAAATATCATACCTTTGGGAATTATTACAATTTATAAAAGAAGTCAATGAAATTGCTTTAAAATCAACGTGCATCCACAATATCCAGTGAAGGTTTGATTGTCTTGCAACGAGTGTCTTTTTGGATCATTTTGATACAAGGTCTTAACGAAGTGAAACGTTAAAACCAGCAAACTGTTTGAGGGTGTATTTTCCCGAGTTTTTGCTGGTTAGTGAAGCGGAGTTTAGAGCTTGTTCAAATGTCCAAACTCACGAGTGCAAGGCAAGCAGGCCTTAACGGGTTTTGAATATATGCTTTTTGAAATTAATTTTTTTGGGTTTCTATGATTTTGTTGGCTTAAAAATTACAATGTTACAAGCTTGCCCGGCTCATGGGGCATAGCAACTTCAATTGTAACATCAGAGCTGTTCAGGGCAGCTTTTGCAGCATTAAATGCTTTTTCAGGGGTGTTGTTTTCTTCGCTCAAGTGGGCAAGAGTGACATGTTTTAAATTCTCATTATTTAATTCTTCTAAAAGTTCTTTTGTATCCATGTTTGAAAGGTGCCCCTGTTTCCCTTTAATTCTTTGTTTTAAATACCAGGGGTAGGGACCGTTTATCAGCATGTCAGGATCATGGTTTGATTCAATATGGAGATAGGAACAATTTTTTAAATATTCTTTTACAAGATTTGTTGCAATACCTAAATCTGTAGCAATGCCTATTTTTTTACTATTATGCTCAAGAGTAAATCCGGCAGGATCCACAGCATCATGGCTGATAGTAAAAGGAGAGACTGCCATATTCTCAATATTAAAACTTTTACCACAGTTAAAGAGTTTAAAATCAGTAAGCTTGCCAAGGTTTGAAGCAGCTTTTTTGTAAGTATTGTTACTAATATAAACAGGGATATTGTACCGCCGGCTTAATATGCCGACACCTCTGATGTGGTCTGAATGTTCGTGGGTTACAAGAATGGCTGCCAGATTCTCAGGCGATTGCTTTCTTGCAGCAAGCCTGCGTTCAATTTCAATGCCTGAAAGTCCTGCATCAATAAGAATGGAATTTTTGCCCCATGAGACAAATAAAGAATTCCCCTTGCTGCCGCTGGCAAGGGGAAATATAGTTAAATTTTCATCTATCACTTGTCAAGAAGAGCCTTGTGGCTTAATTTAATCTTTCCATCCCGGGAAACTGCAAGAACTTTAACTTTTAAAGTGTCTCCTTCTTTTACAACATCAGTAACTTTATTAACTCTTTTATGTGCAAGCTCTGAGATGTGAACAAGACCGTCAGTACCGGTTTTGATATTTACAAAAGCGCCAAAGTCAGCAATTTTTACAACTTTACCATCAAAAATTTCACCGGGTTCAGGATCAACAGCAATATCAGTTACTATTTTAAGAGCAGCTTTTACTTCTTCTTCATTTTCTCCTGCAATCTTAACAATACCGTCATCATTAATTTCAATTGTTGTATTAGTTGTAGACTGAATTTCTCTGATCATTTTTCCACCAGGTCCGATAATCTCTCTGATTTTATCTTTTTTAACTTCTACTCTTACAATCTTTGGAGCATAAGGTGAAATGTCTTCCCGTGCAACATCAAGAGCATCAAGCATTCTGTCAAGGATATGCAGTCTTCCGGCTTTTGCCTGGGTTAAAGCTTTTACCATTACTTCTTTTGGCAGCTCTTTAATCTTAATATCCATCTGAAGAGCAGTAATTCC
>JAGLLQ010000347.1 GCA_023140455.1 Desulfobacteraceae bacterium
TCTGAAATGCCATACCAATATTTTCAGCATAACACTCAAGATATTTAAGTTGATCTGGATTTGCGCCAGCTGCTACTGCACCGGATTCAACACTTGCCTTTATCATCTTACCGGTTTTCAAACCATGCATTTTTAGTAAATAATCGAAAGGATTAATCGATTCATTAAAATCATTTGCCTGCATATCAAGCATTTGCCCTTCAATCATTCCATTAGTTCCGGCAGCATCGGAAATAATAGAGATTAATCTTATCAGAATATCATTACTAAGAGTTTTTAACGAGGGTAAATTTGAATTTGAAAGAATATAAAAAGCATGGGTTAAAAGGGCGTCTCCAGCTAAAATAGCCGTAGATTCAGAAAACTTTTTGTGTAATGTAGGCTTTCCCCTGCGTAGATCATCATCATCCATGGCAGGTAAATCATCATGTATTAAAGAATATGTATGTATCATTTCAATGGCACAAGCCGGAATAATGACATCATCAGACTTATCATCAGAATTTTTAATACATTCTGATGAAGCGATACATAAAATTGGTCTTAAGCGCTTTCCATTTGCCATGAGTGAATACTCCATGGCAGAAATCAGGTCACGTTTTTTATCATATAAAGATAGAATCTTTAAAAGAGCATCATTTATAAAGTCTCTTTTTACTTTTAAATAAATTTCTAAATCAAATTCCATATTTGTCATTTTAATTAATTATTTTTTACTTATTGTTAAAAGGTTCTTCTTTTATATTACCATTAGTGTCTTTAAGCAAAATTGAAATCTTTTTTTCTGTTTTATCAAGCAAATCGTTACAATACACGGAATGTTTTATTCCTAATTCAAACTTTTCAATTGCATCTTCAAGCGGAAGTTCACCTGATTCCAATTCTTTTACAATAGTTTCCAGTTTTTCAATTGAATCTTCAAAACTGATTTTGTCGGCTTTTTTAGTCATTTTTAGTCTCCTTTCTGGAGATAATACTTCCTTTAAAAAGAATAGTTTCTAAAAGGTCATTCTCATTTATTCTTGAAGAATCAATAATAATATCTTTTTCAGGATAAGTCCTGGTAATACTATATCCTCGTTGTAAAACTGCTATTGGATTTAATGCTTCAAGCCTTTTCTGAATTCCTTCAATTTGAACTTTTTTTGTATTAATATAATATTTTAACATATTGCTTAAACGAACATTATGATCATCAAGTTTTAATCTCATATCATTGATTACTGATTGAGGATTCTTTAATCTTATTTTTAAAGATAAAAGCTGTTCCTTTAAAAATAAAGTATATTTTTGAATATTATTAAAAAGATTAAAATTTAAATCATGTAGTTTATTCTTCAAATATAGTTTTTCTGGTAAGGATAGTTCAGCAGCAGCAGAAGGAGTAGGGGCGCGTAAATCAGCTACAAAGTCGGCAATTGTAAAGTCAATTTCATGTCCAATCCCTGTAATAATTGGAATTTTGGAATCAAATAAAGCTTTTGCAACAATCTCTGTATTGAATGAAGAAAGATCTTCAAATGAACCTCCGCCTCTAGCAAGAATAATAAGATCAGAAGTATTAAGTTTATTAACAAGTTCAATAGCATGAACAATCTCTGTATCAGAGTGAGTCCCCTGTACCTGAACAGGAATAATCTCAAGGGGACAATTGATAAATCTTCTTTTAAAAACATTAAGAATATCTTGTAAGGCAGCACCGGTTGGTGATGTGATAATACTAATTTTTGATGATAAAAATGGTATGGGTTTTTTAAATTTTTCATCAAACAAGCCCCGAGTCGATAATTTTTTTTTAAGTTTTTCAAAAGAAATTTGTAAAGAACCTATACCTTTAGTATCTATATGTTCAAAAATTAACTGATAAGTACCTTTAGGTTCATAAAGAGAAAGTCTTGCCATTCCTGTGATTTGTAAACCATTTTCAAGCTCAAAGTTTAATTTTCTTTTCTGACCTGAAAAAATAACACAACTAATTACAGCTTTATCATCTTTTAATGAGAAGTATGAATGGTTTGAGATTGGTGTAAAACAATTTGAAATTTCACCGGTTATCCATATAAAAGGATATGTTTCCTCTAAAAGTAATTTAATTTCTTTAGTAAATTTTGAAACTGTAAAGATTGCAGATGTCATTTTAATATTTTTATTTATAATCTTTTAATTTAATTTGAAATATTTATAAATCATAAGAAAACCAAAGGCAATAATTATCTTTTATTTGATCTATATAGACAACGTCCGATAATATATATTATGTAAACTTTTTGACCAAATTCATATCTATGATAATTTATTAAAGTAAAACATATTAACGACTCTTGAAACATCCCTATTCTGTGTTATATTTAATTAAATTCATTTAAAAATAATAAATAACAAGGAGAAAATAATAATGAATGCACAATCCTCTATTGCTTCACAAGCAAGCTCTGTCAGCAGAGTCAATTCGTTTTTAAGAAGTGTATATAACTGGATGACAATTGGACTTGCTTTAACAGGGATTACTGCTTTTTATGTTGCTAACAACCCAACTCTTTTAAATATAATTTATGGCAACTTTATAGTTCAAATCCTATTATTTGTTGGGGTATTTGGGCTTGTGTTTTTTCTATCATCAAGAATTCAAAAGCTTAGTGCATCGACTGCCACAACACTTTTTGTTGTTTACGCTGTTTTAATGGGAGCCATGCTTTCTTTTGTTTTTATTGCATATACTGCTAGTTCAATTGTTTCAACCTTTTTTATTTGCGCTTTAACTTTTGGAAGTTTCAGTATTTACGGAATGGTCACTAAGCGTGACCTTACATCTCTTGGCAGCTTTATGTTTATTGGGCTTATTGGCATAATTATAGCCTCAATAGTTAATATATTTATTGGCAGCTCTGCTTTAGAAATGATTATTTCATATATTGGAGTTATTGTTTTTGTAGGCCTTACAGCTTATGACACCCAAAAGTTAAAAGAAATGGCATTAACTATGCCAGGAAATGCAAGCGGATCGATGATCAGAAAAGCTACTATCATGGGAGCATTAACACTTTATCTTGATTTTATTAATCTGTTCTTAATGCTTCTTAGAATACTCGGTGTTTCAAGAGATTAATTTATTACATAAGATTGGGAAGTGAAAAAAATATTACTTCTACACTTCCCATCTTAATTTTTCTTTATATATAAGTCTTAATCACTTCACAAATTTGTTCACAATAGTCTTCAGTGGTCTTCTTATCTGGTCCTTCAATCATAACTCTTAATAATGGCTGTGTTCCGGAATACCTTATTAAAACCCTGCCATTAGATCCAAGCTCTGTTTCAATTTGTTTTATTTTTTTTGAAATTTCTTTTACTTTCATGAAATCAGGTTTTAATTGATCAACTTCTACATTCATTAAAACCTGAGGATATACTTTCATAACTTGAGCAAGTTCTGAAAGTGATTTGTCTGTTACTGCCATAACTTCAATTAATCTCAAGGCACTTAAAATTCCATCACCGGTTGTATGATATTTTGAAAAAATTAAATGGCCTGAATCTTCTCCACCTATTACGGCATTATTTTTTTTCATCTCTGCTATGACATTCGCATCACCAACATCCGTGATTATATGTTTAATCTCAGAATCTTTTAAAAATTGAATCAATCCGACATTGCTCATTACTGTGCTTACAACTGTATTATTTGTAAGAGCGCCCTGCTCTTTTAAATATTTCGAACATATTGCAAGAATTTTATCTCCTTTAACCTGATTTCCTTTTTCATCAACAGCTATCAGTCTGTCAGCATCTCCATCAAAACCAAGACCAATATCAAATCCTTGTTTAATTATTTCTTTTGATAAAGCCTCAGTGTGTTGAGAGCCACACAGCTCATTAATATTTTCACCATCTGGTTTGTTAAATATAAATTTAGTTTCAAAATTTTTATTTGAAAAAACCAGAGGGGCTGTTTTAAATGCAGCACCATTGGAACAATCAATCACTACTCTAATTCTTTTTTTAATTAAATTAAAATCAATGGTGGATTGTAAAAAATCCGCATACTGTTCTTTGGAATTCTTAATTATTGAAATCTCACCTATATCATCAGTCCCCGTGAACTTATTATTATTATGAATAAAATTTTCTATAAAATTCTGAGCCTGCTCATCAAGTTTCTCACCCTGCCCGTTAAAAACTTTGATTCCATTATCCTGGTATGGATTATGTGATGCCGAAATAACAATCCCCGCACCGACATCTACAAGTTTTGTTGCCAAATATGCAACGCCGGGAGTAGGAATTATTCCTGCGATCATACCATTAATACCAGTTGAAACAATACCTGATAAAAGAGCGGCTTCCAGCATATCACCCGATTTTCGAGTATCTTTACCAATTATGATTGATTTGTATCCCTCTTTTTTTACAAGAAGTCCTACAGCTCTACCTAATTTTAAAGCAATTTCACAGGATATTGGGTATTTATTTGCAACGCCTCTGATACCATCAGTGCCAAAAAGTTTTTTATTCATAAAAATCTAACCTATAATTTTATCTTTTCAAAAATTTTGTATTCAATACTATAAAGCCATCTGCTGAGTTTTAAAGCAACAGATGAATCTAGAGTCTTTATATATTCAATGTAATCATTTTTATTTCCAGCCAATTCAGGCATGGAATCTGTAAAATCTGCGGTTTTTTGTTTCGTTAAAAAATTTTTATATTCTGGGAAGTTCTTAATAAGATGTTTTTGTTTTTCAGAATCGTTCTTTTTAAGTTTATTAATAAAGTCTTCTAACCTGATAATTCTTTCGTTTATTGCTATTTCTAATGTTAAGATCATACCTGAATGGAGTTGTTCTGAAAAATAATCAGTAACAAATAGCGATCTTATTTCCCTGTACCAGTTTAATAAAGAGATTAAAGAGGAAATATATCCGATATTATTATTATAAATCCTTGGAACATTGTTATAAACATTTGCTCCTCTTGCAATTGAAGCTTCTTTTAGGGAACCTCCAAGTATCAATCTATTAGTTTTTATTTCATCTTTTCTAATTACGCTTCCTGCAACAGTGAGGCAGCCAAAGCCTATTTTACTGGGGCCTACAAGACCGCCCTGCCCTCCAAGAAAAATTGGATTTTGATTTAACAAAACTCCCTGATAAACATTCCCCATCATAGAAGGTGTAGCTTTATCCTGATTTGGAGTGTAATTAAAATGAATATAGGAACTGCCTACTTCGCTGTGATTTTTT
>JAGLLQ010000348.1 GCA_023140455.1 Desulfobacteraceae bacterium
ATTCATTGGCGTACGGATTTCATGGGACATATTAGCAAGAAAATCAGACTTAGCTTTGCTTGCAGCTTCTGCCTCCTCTTGTTTTTTAATAATTGCATTTTCAAACTGTATTCGACTTGTAATGTCTCTGACAATACTTATCCAGGTGGGTCTCCCATTAAATATGATTTCGCTGGCCCGAATTTCAACATCAACTTGTGTTCCATCCTTCATGATATGATGATATCTGTTATCAGTGCCAGGGATTCTATTCTTCCCATTAATATTATTTTTTACTCTGTAAAATTCTTCAGGTGGATGGAGGTCAGGAGGAGTCATGGTTAACAGCTCCTCTCTTGCATAGCCATATTTTAAAGCCCTGTCATTGCAGTCTACAAAATAGTGTGTTTCCATGTCATGTAAAAGAACAATATCAGCAATATTATTGAATAAAACCTTATTTTGTTTTGAATTTTTAATCAGCTCCTCTTGAGCTCTTTTTTGATTTGTTATGAGTTCAATCAAATCGGTTTGGATAAGATTAAAAGCTGTAAAAAGGTTTGAGAATTCATCTTTGCTTGTTATTATAATCGGTTCGATTATATCAGAGTTACCCCAGGTGATCTCGCCTAAAGCTTTGATGAGCTGATCTGTTTTATTGTTTATGATTTCCCTTTGTTCAAGTTTTTCATTTCGCAGTTTAATTACAAGGTCTTTTAGAGCTTGTTTATCCTCAGGGAGATTTAAAGTTGTTTCGTTTGAATATTCAATATCTATTGGATTTACTGAATCTTGAGGTTTGATAGAATTTGTTATAGCCTTTTTTTTGTGTTGGTCAATAATTGACAGAGCATGGTCAAGGCTTTTGGATATATTAATTTTTGAGCGTATTTGAGATGAAAAAAGGCTGCCTGCCTTTATTGTGACTTTTAACAAAGCATTGGGATTTGAATAAATAAAAAGAGCTGCTTTCTCAAGCTGCTTAAGACGATGGTTAAGATGTTCATTCCTGGCACCTGTTGATGAACCTGTTGCGTTTGAGAAATCTGATATGAGATAAAATGGTGCATTAAAAGGAAAGAATTCATCAAGTACGTTTTGAACAATTTTTTCTGCATTAATTACATCATTTCTATGAGCATATCCAAAGGGCTCTGTTAAAATTATATCTTTCCCAATAATAAAAACGCTGAATGTATAATTTCCGGTAGTAGATCTGTAAGTCCATTCAGGTCTTGAATCTGGTTTTAAGATTGTTTTAAAATTAGAATCCAATTTCACTATTCCATGTTAGAATTTTTGATGAGACAAAAAGATATAATACTAAAGTACCATGTTTTGCAAGGAGCTTTCAACAGAATTTAAGAAATAATAAGATAAGCGGCAGTAGGAATGGGATTCAGAATAGAAGATTGACCAATCTGAATCCCATGAATACATATTTAAGTGTTATTTTTGATACCAGGAACCATCCTCATTTTGCAGAAATTGTCCTGGTTTTGCCATTTCAGCAATTTTTTTCGCTCTTCGTTGCCCTACTAATTCTAAAGTCGCGCCTTCTTTTTTTGCAATATAAGAATAAATCTTTTTTCTGTCCATGTTTTCGTTATCAATAATCTCTTGATTTTGTGAATTCTCTGATAAAAATACAAGGTAACCCTGGAAGGTTTCGCCAATAATTCCTTCTGTTTTGAGCTTATTAATTGCAGGACGCCTTTCTTTCATTCTTTCTTTAACACCCTGAGCAAAAATTGCTGAAGGGAAAAGAAAACAAATAATCAATATAATACTAACTATAATTTTTTTGTGATTCATGAATGCCTCCTATTGCTATTTAATTTCATCTGCTTCATTATCAAGATCACCAAAGAAATCCTCAAGAGCTTTGTCAACTTTAATGTTTACATCAATGGTAATATGTATTGGTTTGATTTCAACAGGTTTGACTTCAACCTCATGTTTTGTACTGCAGCCGGGAAAAATAAAAAAAATAAGAAACAACATAATCAATATTTTTTTATGCATATTAACTCCTTTTAATTTAATACCTTCTTTATTTTATTACCAAATTTCATGACCTGATTAAAGGGAAGTTTTAAATTTATATCAAGTTTTATCCCTTGAAA
Organism: Desulfobacteraceae bacterium; assembly: GCA_023140455.1. The sequence continues at coordinate 2,106 of JAGLLQ010000348.1, forward strand.
ATGTGAACCGGGGTTTGAAGCATCCACTCTCACAAACCTGCCAAGCTCTTTTTTATATTCAAAAGGTAAAACTTTTTTTGAAGGTTTGCCATCAAATTGCATATTAACAAACAGTGTGTCTTCAAAAGTATTAAGATTTAATTTTGCCCATTCATAATCATAGTTTTTTAATGCTTCTTTTGCAAGATCAAGCTCTGAAAATTGAGGGGTGTCCATGGGAATGCCTTCTGTAAGTTTGTCCGCTTTATCAATGATGATTTTCCCACCTTGCCCTGGAGTGGAAAATAAAAAGCCATTATCAAATACAATTTCGCCATTAGAATAAGTAACAGGGATTCGTCCGTTCATTGTTCCATTGCCCTCAGCATGGAAAGCTCCTATTTGTTTTAAAATATCAGTTAGTTCCAGTCTGTCACAATATAGTGTTATAGAATAATTATTATCCTTGTTTGGTAAACGCAGCGCCTCAGAAGAAATAATCCCATTGCACCATTTTATTTTTGTGCTTTCTATTAATAACGAGTCCATTGATTCAATGTTATATTTGATTATTGCTTTATCCATAATAATATCATTTACTTTAATTGATTCAATTGTTAATACCTGGGCGGGTTTGCTTCTCAATGTTAATAAATCTTTAAGTTCCAAACTTGTAGCAAGTCCTTTGATTGCAAGCTTGCTTTCAGGGATTTTTATATTTCCATCGCTGACATCTATCTTGAAATTTGATTTAATGCCTTCTGAAGAATGTTCAATTTGCCCTTTTGAAGACAAATTAAAATCAAAATCTATCCC